>JBEIJP010000120.1:0-7430 GCA_040380245.1 Acidobacteriota bacterium
CTAAGGGATGAAGCCCTTGCCGGTTCCTCTCGGCGTCGATTTAGGCTTTGTGCTTATCGAGCTTCTGCTTCTGCGCGAGCGGCAGTTGCCTGGGGGTGGGAGTGACGTCCGGCTCACGCCATGTGTTGGCGAGGAGGTAGGACTTGTCCTTGACCATCTCTCCTGGGGTGTAGACGGCCCACTCGAAGTTGTGGCCGTGGTTGATGGCATCGGTCGGGCAGGCATCGACGCAGAAGCCGCAGAGGATGCAGCGTCCGTAGTCGATCTGATAGACCTTGGCGTAGCGATGATCCATGCCGATGCGTTCTTCATAGGGGCGGGGATCTTCGGCGCCTTCGATGTAGATGGCATCGGCCGGACAGGCAGCCGCGCAGAGGAAGCAGGAGACGCAACGCTCCTTGCCATCCTCGTTGACATCGAGGAAATGCTCTCCACGGAAGCGCCGGTAGATGGTGACCGCCTCTTCCGGGTAGCTGACCGTCTCCTTACGGGTCGGGATGTGGCTGAGCGTCACGCTCATTCCCTGGGCCGTTGTCCGGGCGACATCGACCACCTCCTTGACCGCCGATACGATTTCAGAAAGTATGGACATCTCTCATCTCCTGCGACAAATGAGCCGCTCGACCATCGGGAGAGGCTCAGTGAATCTCCCAGGTCTCGCCGCTGTTGATCAGTTTCTCGAGGCTTCCGGGTCCCTTGGCGGCGAGGGCGCTGGCGACCTGCCCTTCGAGCATCTCCTCGTAGGTCGGCCGACGAATGGCGCGGAAGACGCCCATCGGGACAGGGTACTCGGGGTATTGCATTCGTCCGAGAATATAGGAGAGGTTGGGTTCCGGGGTATTCTCGTCGTGGACCATGAGGTCGTCGAGGGTCACGCCATTTTCGCCGATGGTGACGACCTCGGGGGTGACCCCGCGGAGGCGGATGCCCTTGTCCTTGCCGAAGAGGAGCGGTTTGCCCTGCTCGAGATAGAGCATCCGGTCATCGCGCACGTCGCGCTCCGCGAAGGATTTGAAGGCTCCGTCATTGAAGATGTTGCAGTTCTGGTAGACCTCGAGGATCCCCGAGCCCTTGTGATGGGCGAGCCGCTCGACCATCGTCGAGAGGTGCTTCGGATCGACGTCCATCGAGCGCCCGACAAAGGTCGCCTCGGCGGCAAAGGCGAGGCTCAGCGGATTGATCGGGTAGTCGATCGTCCCCATCGGGGCCGACTTGTTCTTCTTGCCCAGCTCGGAGGTGGGCGAGTACTGCCCCTTGGTCAAGCCGTAGATCCGGTTGTTGAAGAGGATGATCTTGAGGTCGACATTGCGCCGCAGGGCGTGGATGAAGTGGTTCCCGCCGATCGAGAGGGCGTCTCCATCCCCGGTGACGACCCAGACCTGCAGGGCTGGATTGGCCGCCTTGACGCCGGTGGCGATCGCCGGGGCGCGCCCGTGGATCGTGTGGAACCCGTAGGTGTTCATGTAGTACGGGAAGCGGCTGGAACAGCCGATGCCCGAAATGAAGACGATGTTCTCCTTGGGCAGTTGCAGGTCGGGCATGACCTTCTGGACCTGCGCGAGGATCGAATAGTCCCCACAACCGGGACACCAGCGAACCTCCTGGTCCGACTGAAAATCTTTGCGCGAGAGCTTGACGAAAGCGGGCTCGCCGTTGCCGCTGTGGCCGTTGCCACCATTCCCATGTTCACTCATCTCGAATTCTCCGATCTGGCGGCGAGTCTGTCCGCCCGAACCGCCGCTTCAACCTGACTGATCCTCACTACTCTTCACTTCTTCACGATTGTGCCCGACGCGACAGGGGTCCGTCAAAGTTCCTGTCGGATGCGGGCGACCAGCTCCGAGACCTTGAAGGGCTTGCCCTTGACCTTGGTAACGGGGATGGCGTCGACGAGGAAGCGGGCGCGAATCAGCATCGAGAGCTGCCCCAGGTTGAGTTCGGGGATCAGCACCTTCTCGTAGCGGCGCAGGACCTCGCCGAGGTTGGCGGGGAAAGGGTTGAGGTAGCGAAGGTGCGCGCTCGCGACGGAGGCCCCTTCGACCTGAAGCCGCTCGACGGCGGTGGCAATCGCCCCGAAGGTCGAGCCCCACCCGAGAACCAGCACGCGCCCCTCGGCCGGGCCGAGGACCTCGAGCGGCGGAATGTCCTGCTGCATGCGCTGGATCTTCTCGGCGCGCAGGTGGACCATGCTCTCGTGATTGTCGGGATCGTAGCTGACGTTGCCGGTGAAGTTGGCCTTCTCGAGGCCGCCGATGCGGTGCTCGAGGCCCGGGGTTCCCGGGATCGCCCACGGACGCGAGAGGGTGCGCTCGTCGCGCAGGTAGGGCAGGAAGCCCTCCGTCTCCGTCCGCATCGCCACCTTCATCTCGGGCAGGCTGGCGAGAGAGGGGATCTCCCACGGCTCCGAGCCGTTCCCGAGATAGCCGTCAGAGAGGAAGAAGACCGGCGCCATATAACGGGTCGCCAGCCGGACGGCCTCGATCGCCATGAGGAAGCACTCGCCGGGGGTCGCCGGGGCGACGACGGCGACGGGCGCCTCGCCGTTCCGACCATAGAGCGCCTGCAGCAGGTCCGCCTGCTCGGTCTTGGTCGGCAACCCGGTCGATGGGCCGCCGCGCTGCACATTGATGATCACCAGCGGCAGCTCGGTCATCAGCGCCAGCCCAATCGCCTCGGCCTTGAGCGCCACCCCGGGGCCGCTCGTCCCAGTCAGGCCGATGCTCCCGGCGAAGGCCGCGCCGATCGACGCGCCGACCGCCGCGATCTCGTCCTCGGCCTGGAAGGTCTTGACCCCGAAATTCTTGTGCTTGGAGAGTTCGTGCAGAATGTCCGACGCCGGTGTGATCGGGTAGCTCCCGTAGAAGAGCGGGCGCCCCGCCAGCTGCGCGGCAGTGATGAAGCCGATCGCCGTCGCCTCGTTCCCGGTGATGTTGCGGTACTTGCCCGGTTTGATCTTCGCTTTCGCTACCCGGTAGTGGGTGTTGAAGATCTCCGTGGTGTTGGCGTAGTTGTAGCCGGCCTTGAGCGCCATGACGTTGGCTTCGGCGATCTCCGGCTTCCCGGAAAACTTCTGCTCGATCCACTGGAGCGTCGGCTCCATCGGCCGGTCGTAAAGCCAGTACATCAGACCGAGCGAGTAGAAGTTCTTGCAGCGCTCCTGCTGCTTGAAGGGCAGTCCAGACGCCTCGAGCGCCTTGAGCGTCAACGAGGTGATCGGAACCTCCAGCAGGCGGTATCCCGAAAGGGAGCCGTCTTCGAGCGGGTTGCCCTTGTAGCCGGCCTTCTTGAGATTGCCGTCGGTGAACTCGTCGGTGTTGACCACCAGGATCCCGCCCGGCTCCAGGTCGCCAAGGTTGACCTTGAGCGCCGCCGGGTTCATCGCCACCAGCACGTTGGGCTCGTCCCCGGGTGTGCGGATGTCCAGGCTCGAAAAGTTGAGCTGGAACCCGGAGACCCCCGGCAAGCTCCCCGCTGGAGCCCGGATCTCCGCCGGAAAGTCGGGCATCGTCGAGATGTCATTCCCGATGATCGCCGAGGTCGAGGTGAACTGCGTCCCCGTAATCTGCATCCCGTCCCCGGAGTCCCCCGCGAACCGGATCGTTACCGTCTCCAAATCCTCGACCAGCGTCCCAGCCCGCGGCCCCTCTTCCGTCGTCGTCACTCCTGCCATAGCTCCTCTTTCGTTGTGCCTCGTCGTCTACTGGATAAACCGCCCATTTCGTATAATGATTTTCGCGACACTTAGTCGCCCCTTCAAAAGATCCGCACTATACCATGCTTGTCCCTCTCTCGACCAAGCCGAGCGCGGAAAAAATTTGCCAACCAAAAAGTTGACAAAAGGTAAATTCGGAACGTAAGATCCAAATTATGTCTGGAGCGACGGTGGAACACATCCTGAAGACGTCCCGGAGCGCGATCATCGACCTGTTGAAAGCGAACGGGGCGATGAGCGTCGAGCAGTTGGCCGAGTCGCTGCGGGTCTCGAAGGTCTGTGTGAGGCGGCATCTCGGGGTGTTGGAGAGTGATGGGCTGATCGGGTATGAACAGGAGCGGCACGAGCGGGGACGGCCGCGTTACCTCTACCAGTTGACCGAGAAGGCGCGATGCCTCTTCCCGCAGCGGTACGACGAGTTGGCGCGCGAGGTGTTGAGCCAGATCGAACGGCAGTTTGGCGAAGCGGCGTTGTCGCAGGTACTGCGGGCGCGGGCGGATGAGTGGGTCGAACAGTTGATGGGGGAGCTGGCGGGGCTGTCGTTCGAGGAGCGGGTACGGACGCTGGCGCGGATGATGACGGCGCGGGGATATCTGGCGGAGAGCCGGCGGCAGAAGGACGGCTCCTACCGGTTGCGCAAACGCCATTGTCCAACGGAGAAGGTCGCGGTGAGCCATCCGCAGCTCTGCGATGAGGAGGTGCGGGTCTATCGCGAAGTGCTGGGAGGCTCGGTGACGCGGGAGTGCCGGATCGCCGATGGCCATCGGGTCTGTGAGTTTCGGATCGACCCGCCAGTCCTTGTCCAGATGACGGCGCATGGATCCGGGCAGCCCGCGGAGTACAACGCGGAGTAGAACGCAAAGTACAAGAAGACAGAGCTGGAGCTGCCGGTGTTGACGACCTGAGAGCTTCGGGGAACAGAGAACGAATCGATCAGAGAGAGAGGGCTGGAATGGCAGAAGTGGTCATCACGGAGGAGCAGGTCCTGCAGGCGCTGCGAGGGGTCAAGGATCCGGATCTGCACAAGGACATTGTCACGTTGAATATGGTGCGGGATCTGGCGATCTGCGGCGGGGTGGTCGGGTTCCGGTTCGTCCTGACGACGCCGGCCTGTCCGGTGCGCGATCAGTTGAAATTTGAAGCCGAGCGGGCGGTGATGGGGGTCCAGGGAGTCGAGCGGGTCGATGTCCGCATGGACGCGGAGGTTCCGAAGGCGCGCGGCGTGATCGACAAGACCGGGATTGCCGGGATCAAGCACATCATCGCCGTCAGCTCCGGGAAGGGCGGCGTCGGCAAATCGACGGTGGCCGTCAACCTGGCGGTCTCGCTGGCGCGCATGGGGGCCCAGGTCGGGATCCTCGACACGGACGTCTATGGTCCCAATGTCCCGATGATGATGGGTGGACAGGACATGCCGACGGTGCGCGAGAATGTGATCGTTCCGCCGGTCTACCACGGGGTCAAGACGATGTCGATCGGGCTGCTCAACCCGGGGGACAAGGCGGTCGTCTGGCGCGGCCCGATGCTCCACTCGGCCGTTTCACAGTTTCTTCGACAGGTCGAGTGGGGAACGCTCGACTATCTGATTGTCGATATGCCGCCCGGGACGGGGGATGTGCAGTTGAGCCTGGCCCAGATGGTCGCGGTCGCCGGAGCGGTGCTGGTGACGACGCCGCAGGAGGTCGCCCTCAGCGACGTCCGCAAGGCGTACAGTATGTTTGAGCAGCTGCACGTTCCGATCCTCGGAATCGTCGAGAACATGAGTTATTTTGAGTGTGCCCACGGAGAGAGGTATCATCTCTTCGGGAACGGAGGGGGAGAGGCGCTGGCGGAGCGCTACGGAGTTCCCTTCCTTGGGGCGGTCCCGATCTCGATGAGCATTCGGGAGGGGGGAGACCTGGGAATCCCGGTGGTGGTGAGCCAGCCGGAGAGCCTGCAGGCCAGGGCGCTGAGCGGGGTGGCGGGCCAGGTGGCGGCCCAGGTCAGCATCGGGGCGCTCAAGGCACAGAAAGCGCTCCCGGTCTTGAAGATGACGCGCTGAGACAGGACGGACAGCAGAGTTTCGTGGGGGCAGTAGGCAGATCGTCGGTCGAAGAGAGATCACGACGAAATAACCATTGACACCTTTCATCAAGGAGAGAGAAGAAGATGAACTTGACGATGACAGATTCAGCGGCACTCGAAGTGAAGAAGTTCCTGGAGGCGGAGCAGGTCGGCGAGAATGGCGGGCTGCGAGTCCAGGTGGCGCCGGGCGGCTGTTCCGGTTTCCAGTACCGGATGCAGATCGAAGAGGGTCCGGGGATGAACGACGAGGTGGTCGACCTCGAGGGGCTGCGGGTGTTTGTGGATATCTTCAGCAAGCAGTATCTCGAGAACGTCCAGATCGACTACGTCAGCAACATGATGGGCTCCGGTGTCACCTTCAACAATCCGAACGCGCAGGGTGGATGCGGGTGCGGAAGCTCCTTCTCCGCCTAGGCGTGAGCAGAGATCTATGGGAGGCTTCTCTCGGAATGATCCGTGAGGGATCGTCGGGAGAGGCCTTTTCTTTCCTCCAGGGCCAGCCGTGAGGGCCCCTGGAGGAGTGGTGGGGAGAGCAGGAATGAGTGGGAGCGGGATGGGCGAAGAGCGGCAATCGGGCCGGGCGAACGTCGAGGCACAGTACCGGGCGGTGCGGACGGGGGTGGGCCTCTTCGACCTGGCAGGCAACGGGTTGCTGCGCGTGACGGGAAAGAACGCTGTCCCGTTTCTGCACGGGCTGGTCAGCAACGAGGTGCGATCGCTCGAGGTCGGGAGCGGGGTGCTGGCGGCCTTTCCCAACCTGCAGGGCAAGCTGGTGGCCCTGGCGCGGATCTACCAGCTGGAGACGGGAGTGTTGTTGGAGGTAGAGGCCACGAACCACGAGAAGGTGCTGCGCAATCTCTCGCGGTTTGTCCCGGCGGGGGAGTTTTGGATCGAGGATCTGAGTGAGACGTGGGCGGGTCTGGCCCTCGAAGGGCCGGCGGTGGAGCGGCTGCTGAGCGAAGTGGCCGAAGGATGGCCAGCGGCGCCCGTCGCGGAGGAGGAGCCGGCCGTGCGGCGGTTGGTGATCACCCGCATCGATGGGGTCGAGGTCTGGGCCGCGGCGCACCGACGGTGCGGAGAGCCCGGGTACGACCTCTTTCTGCCGCGGGAGGCGATCGAGGGGCTACGGGAGCGGCTGCTGGGAATGGATGTCCCCTTTCCAGTCGAGGAGATCGACCGGGAGGTCTTCGAGATGGTCCGGATCGAGGCCGGGGTGCCGCGGGAGGGGCAGGACGCGGGTGAGGAGTATATTCTGCTCGAGACCGGCCTGGACGAGGCGATCAGCTACCAGAAGGGGTGTTACCTCGGGCAGGAGGTGATCGCGCGCATCCATTGGCGAGGCCAGCCGGCGCGGCAGTTGCGGGGGGTGCTCCCCGAGGCGACGGGAGCGCCGCCGATCGGGACTGAACTCTACGCAACCGATGGCTCGCTCGCCGGCCGCAGGATCGGGCAGATCACCAGCGCGACCTGGAGTCTGGGACTGGGACGCCCGATTGCCCTGGGCTATGTCCACCGCTACTACCTCACGCCAGGGACGACCGTCGAGCTAAAGCAGGGGGAGACGACGCTGGGACGTGGGGAGGTGACGGATCTGCCGTTCAGCGTGGATCGGAAAGGATGAGCGATGGAGAAGGATGTGGAGACAGGGGGGGCA
>JBEIJP010000121.1:0-7428 GCA_040380245.1 Acidobacteriota bacterium
CAGAACCGATTGGTGTCGCTGACCGCGACCCCACACTCGTGGCAAAACCGATTCATCTCACCGCCCTCCTTGTCTCGATCCACGGGGCAATCAAGGCCCCTCCTTTTCATGATTAACTATCGGATTCTCTCTGTTTATCCTCTTTCGATACGAGAGACAAGACCCAATGGTTCCAATCGCCATTTTCCGGGAAATCCTAGAAGCTCTGTCCCAGTCGGATATGGATCACGCCGCGGGGGGGACGGATCATGGCGCCGGAGGCGGCAGGGAAGCTGGGCGGGTCGATGAGGAATCCATAGTCGAGTCCGACGGGCCCGATTGGGGTATTGATGCGAAGTCCGAGTCCGACCGTATTGGTCATTCCCCGTGGGTGAAGATCCCGCACCCGGCGGAAGACATTGCCGAAGTCGTAGAAGGGGACGAACCGCAGCCGCTCAGTGAGGGGGTAGCGAAGTTCGAAATTGAGGATGGCGAGCGCGTCGCCACCGACCGGGACGAGGGTTGGCAGGTCGCACGGTCTGACCGGGGCATCGCACCCACGGCCGGGCCGGGCTTCGAGCACCTCCTGTGGTCCGGCCGTCTCGAAGCGAAATCCGCGGATGGTCGTCGCGCCCCCGGAGAAGAACCGCTCACTGATCGGGAGGCGCGCTTCGCTCTCGCTGATGGCGCCGTCGCGATTGCGGTCCGCGACTCGGAAGACAGAGGCGAGCCCGACGCGCGCCGAAATGGCCACCGTCGCCCCGCCGAGACCAGGAATTCCCGGATCGATCGTCTGGTACCGCTGATAGGTTCCAAAGAACTTGTTGAACGATTCGTTTCCACCGAGCGGAACGGCCGCCAGCGAGTGGTCGGCGCTGATCAACTGGCCCCGCGTCGGGTTGAGGACGTTGTCGCGCGTGTCGCGTGAAATACCAGCGGAGAGCACCCCCAGCCGGATGACCCGTTCATTGCGGGTCACTTCCGTGCCACGGAACTCTCCCTCGTCGATTCCAAAGAGGCTGGCGCGCTCGACGTTGTAGCGGAAGCGGAGTGAAGTCCGCGGGTCGAGCTTCCGCTCGGTCTGGATGAAGACGCCGAAGCGCTGCAAGCCAAATCCGCGGCCATCCGGGTTGTCGATCGTCTGCCCGGTCTCGGTGAGGACCCGTCGCTGCACGAAGGTGCGCAGGTTGGCAGAGCGGTTGTAGAAGGTCGAGATCGTCGTCGGGGCCTTCCAGCCAAACGGCCGAAGGTCGGAGAAGGAGAGTTGCGAGATCTGTTCCCGCTGGCTGGCGCGGAGCCGGAAGGAGAGCGAGTCGAGACTCCCCCGAAAGTTGGTGTTGGCCAGTTCGAGGGTGCCCCGCACGCCATCGTCGGTCGAGTAGCCCAGGCCGTAGACGAAGAGGAGCGGCTTGGCCTCGCTGAGGGTGAGGACCACCTCGTGGCCTGGACCTTCTCCCTGGGGGAGCGGGCCCGCGCCGATCAGGACTTCCCGAAAGGCGTTGGTGGAGTAGAGCGAAGTCTGCGTGGTGCGGATCTTCTCTGGAGTCAGGACCTCCCCGACCCGGAAGTCGTAGTAGCGCTCGATCCAGCCGGCGCCGCTGCGTGTCGCACCCGCGATCCGGATCCGGCTGACGACCACCTGGGGACCCTCGACGATGCGATAGCGCAGTGCGAGGCGATCGTCCTCTCCGCTCGCCGTGACCTCGAGGTTGACAGAGGCTTCGAGATACCCGCGCGCGGCGTAATGCTGCCGGATCTGCTGGGCGCCGAGCCGCGCCTGCGTTGGCGAGTAGGCCGCGTCGACCTGCAAGGGCACCAACTCCCGCAATTGCCGCTCGGTCGCCCGTTGTTGCCCTTCAAAGTCGATCTTCCAGACCTTCGAGAGGGGCCCCTCCTCGACCAGGAAGAGGAGCAGCAGGTCGTTCTGCTCAGGGCTCAGCGCCAGGCGGTACCTGACCCGGGCCGCAAGGTATCCCTGATCGACCAGCCGTCGTCGAATCAGCTCCTCGTCGCTGCGCAGCCGCTCGTTGCTCGTCAGGCCGCGGACATAGCCGCCGATCAGCGGCAAATCCTTGAGGAAGGGAATCCCGCCGACGCGGCTCGCCGTTTCCGATTGGAGCGCGCCGCGGATCTCCTCCAGGCGGACCCGGGTCGTCCCCTCCAGTCGGATCTCCTTCAATTCGTAGATCTCGTTGAGGTCGATGGTGTAGATGACCCTCGGGACGGCCCCGCTGCAATCGAGGGGTTCGCAACGGGACTGGACCTCGGCGAAGAAGTAGCCCTGTTCCTGCAGATACTCCCGCAGGCGGCGCTCGCCCAACCGCACGAGGGATCGGCTGAAGCCCTGCGTCAAGACCGGGAGAAATTGGCGAAGCCGCTTTTCGGAGAGGTCGATCTGGGGAGGCTGGATCACCTGGACATCGGCGCGAGGGAGGGCCAGCCGACTTGAACGCAGGGCGCCGAGCGCGGACGTCCTGCTCGAAGGGCCCTCGGGCCGCGTGGTCAGGGGAGGCTCGAACCCAAGGGAGAACCGCTGTCTCCCACGCAGTTCGATGGTGAAGACGTTCTCATCGAGTCCCTGCCGGGTCGAGCTTCCGCCCTGACTGTAGGTCGCCAGCCCCGAGAAGCGGTTGGTCAGCGTGTACTCGGCCAGCGCGGTCTGGTCCTGCTCCGTGGCCAGGTTGGTCGAGTAGCTGACATAGAGGTTGCGGGAGAGCTGCTGTCCCACCGTCAGGCGGGCCGCCGGGTTGGTGTTGGGGCGGATGATCGGATCGATCTGGAAGCGGCTCAGCCCGAGCAGCTGTTCGGTCGGCCGCGAGATGAGTCCCGAGGTCAGCAGGGAGGCCGCCGCCCCGACGCCGCTGCGCAGCGGATCCTGACTGGTCAACGGGCCAGCCTCGGCTCGGCCGGTGGTGATGAGCGCCAGAATCTCGTCCCGGGAGAGGGGAGGCTCCGAGCGAAGGGTCGTCTCCAGCGCATCGACCTGCCCACTCAACCCGAGCAGTACCCGGTAGCCCCTGAACTCCGATTCCGCGACGAGGGTCAGGGTCGCGCCCGTCGTGCCCGGCAGCAGGTCGAGGGCGGCACGGGTAATCTCGTAGCGCTGCCCCCGAAAGCGGACAAACCCGGATTCGCTCTCCAGACGGCCAGTGAGGGAGGGATCCTGCGCCGTTCCGCTGAGGGTCAGCAGGGCCGATCCAAGGGCATTGATCTGCTCGCTGCGCACGGCGACCGCGTCGCGAGCCTCCAGCCGGATGTTGATTCGTGTCGGGGGCAGGGAACTGGGGCCCGTCGTCGCCTGCGCCCCGCGTAAAACGGGGGCGCGAAGATCGAACTCCAGTCCGGCGCCACCGCCGCGTGAGCCGCCAGCCGCTCCACTGGCGAGCACCGAGTCGAGATCGATCCGCGCATCATATTCGAGCCGTGTCGTGTTGATCGAGCCCGTGAGCGTCTGCCCCTCGGGCGTGCCGGTCAGGCTCAGCTCCGCGCTCAGGGAGGCGCTGAGGTCCTGATCGTGAACCTCTGCGCCCTCAACTTTGAACCTCAACTGCCACTGTCGTGGCCGCAACCGGTCGAGCTGGAGATCTCCCCTCGCCTCGAGTCGCCCTTCATTGGCGGTCGCCCGGAAAGACTCGATGCGCAACGTCTCTTCGGCAAGGGTCAACAGGCCATTGCCATTGGTCAGAAAGATGGGCAGGTTGGGGAAGGAGAGGCCGAGATTCTGCAGATCGATCGCCCCGGTCAGGTTGGGAGTTTGAACAGTGCCGCGGGCCTGCGCCTCGATTCGCAGCCGGCCTTGCAGGGAGAGGGACGGATCGATTCCCGAGAGTTCCCCCAGGTCGAGGGAGCCACGCAACGAGAGGTCGAGCGGCCGCTCGGAGGTAATCCCCGTCGTTCCCCGCACCACCAGCTCGATCCCCTGTCCGAGAAGGCGGGTTGGAGGGATCTCCATCCTGCCCCCTTCGAGCCGCATGCTCACCGGGGAGCCCAGTCGCAGTCGATTCTCAGCGACAACCACCTGCATCTCATCGAGACTCAGATTCCCGGCGAGGCCCTCCCACGTGCGCTCCCCTTGCGCGGTGCGGGCTGGCCCCTGGATCGAGACGCGTCCACTGAGAGTCCCGTTTCCGATCCACTCCTGGTCCGGGGCCAGGACTGCCAGCAGCGGGGCCAGCTCCATCTTCGTGACCTCTCCCCGGATGCTGACCGGAAGAGTGGGGTCCCGCAGACCAGCCGTGATCAGCAACAGCTCCTCTTCCCGTCGGGGCGCCGGGCCACGCAGGGTGTTGATCGCCACCCGCAGGACTCCCTCGGCCGAGGTGCCGGCATAGACGCGGTAGTCGATGACTGGTCGTTGGTTGATCTTCAGCTGAGTGGTCGTGGCGATCAGCGTCAGAGAGAATGAATCTCGATCGACTGTCTCGGTCGACTCTGGTGAGATGCGGCCAGAGACGACGAAGCGGGTCTCCCCCTCTCCCTCGATGCGGAGCTGCTTGATGTCGAGCGCCTCGGCCAGAGCGGAGAGAGAGATCTGACTGGCCTGCCCCTTCAGCTCGTAGGCGCCGCTCGTCAGATTCCAGAACCCCTCGCTCTCGAAGTTGGTCTGCGGCAGTCGAATGGTCAGCGAAGAGAGCCGGGCGACATGGTCGACAAACCGGACTTCGGCGGCGGCGCGTCGTGCGGCCTGCCGCAGGATGCGGGCCCGCTCCAGACTGAGGGAGGCCGTGCCCTGAATCTTCGCCGGCAGGCCGGTCAGGTCGATCTTCCCGGTCAACTGCCCCTCGACCTCGTCGGAGACTTCGGCCCAGTCGAGGGCCTGCCAGTCGAGGGCCTGGAGGACCCGTTGGATCTCCAGCTCGGCGATCGTCGCCGACAGCCGTCCCGATTGCGCCGCGGGTTCGAAGGGCAGGTCGAGATCGAACCGGCTCGCCGTTCCCAGTTGGCCCCCTTCGACTCGCAGGGAGTCCCCGCTCAGGACGATCCCGCCAGCGATTCCGCCCAGCCGCGAGCCCCGCAACCCAACCTCCTCCACCCTGAGGCGGCCCCGCAGCAGCGGCGTACGAAGATCCCCGTTCAACTGGCCAGAGAATTCGGCACGACCCTCGAGGAAAGGACGATACTCCTCGATCAATGGCGCGAGCGGAGCGACGGCGCGGGCGACGGCGAGCAGCTCCTCCGGTCGATCGGAGGTGAGGGTCAGCGCGAGATCTGAATCTCCACGTACGGCGAGCGTCCCCGATGCCCCGAGCTGGCTCGCCGCGGTCCGCAGGTCGAATACCTCGAACTGGAACCGGCCCTCCTCCACCCCAATCCGAAGGGGCCCCCCAATCGGCAACTCTCCCGCGAGCGGGGTGGTCGTGCCGGCGAACTGGGCCTTAATCCGCCCCGTCAGGGTCTCGGGCCTCGCCCCGATCCACGTCAACTCCCCCTCTCCGTCGACCTGCCCGCTGACGGGGAGCGTCTCCAGGTCGAGCAGACCGAAGATCTCGCGCGAGGGGATCTTCCGGAACTGCCCGGCGACGACAAAGGGAAGCCCGCGTCGCAGCGGAACGGTGATCCCCGCCGCAACCTCTCCCGTCTCGATTCGTGCCGTCAGCTCATCGAGCGTCAGCTTCGTCGGGTCGAGGCGTGCCTGCGTCTCCACCCCGCGGAAGGGAAGCCCGGCAATCTCGCCCGCGTCGAGGGTTGCCCGGGTGGTCACCCGAAAGCCCTTTCCCGGAAAGTCTGCCCGCAAGGCGTTGAGCCGCAGGGTGTCGAGATGGCTTCCCGGCCAGCTGACCCGTGTCAGATTGGCCTCCGGCGCACGGAGGCGGGTCTTTCCCGCGACGATCTCCCCCCGCACCGAACGGATCTCCACTCCGTCCAGGTGGATCGTCTCGATCCGAACGGAACGCGCCCGCGCCCGCTGCGCGACGAACTGGCCCTGCCCTCCCGCCAGATCAAACTTCGCGCCCCGGGTCTCGATCCCGGTCAAGGTGGACCCCTCGATCGACAGGCGCTCCGCGACTGGGTTCCCCCCCACCGAGACGCCGGCTCGGGTCGCCTCGACCTGGCACTGGCAGACCACCTCGCCCGCCAACGCCACTCCCGTTGGAAAGAAGAGCCGCGCCGCCTCTTCTGTCCGGGCCCGCACCTCGCCGTCGATCCCCAGCTCGAAGGGTGCCCAGCCGACCTTCCCTTCCGCACGTTGGATGTTGGCCAGCGCCGACTTCATTCCGAAGCGCTCGACCACCAGCCCCTTCGTCCCGACCCGCCCCGCCAACTCGATACGCGCGATGGGGGAACGGCGCCCCTCGAAGCGGAAGGTTCCTCCCGTCGCTCCCGCCGTCAGGGCGAGGTCGAGTGGACCCTCTTCCCCGCTGCTCCGCGCACTCACCGACAGTCCGTCGAGGACGATGCCCCATCCAATCCGCTCGTCCTGGTAGCGCAGGCGGCTCTCTTCGATCGTGATTCCCAACCGCGACAGGTCGAGCGAGACCCGCCTGGCTCCTCCTGCCGGCAGGTGTAGCCCCGCCAGATTGTTCTGCCCGGCCGAATCGACCTGGATCTCCAGCTCGGCCTGGCGCAGCCGCGCTGCCGTGAGAACGACATCGCGCCCCATTCGCAGCGCGTATGGATCGGTGATCTGCGCCTCGATCACCAGCTCCCCAATCGAGGCGACCGGCGCTCCACTCCGCAAATTGTAGAGACGAATGTCGCGCAAGCGGACCGTCTGTGGATCGAGCGTCCACCTGAATCCCCCGATCTCGCCCCGCAACCCATACTCTCGCAGCCGGGCTTCCAGAAAGCTCGTCACCTGCTGATTGAAGCGCGCCGATCGGAAATAGAGCCAGCCACCCAACCCGAGAAGCGAGAGCAAGACGATGACTGCTCCGCCATAGCGAAAGGCACGCGGCGCTCTCGCTCTCCGAGGAGAATGCGGGAGATCTCCGCTCGACGGCGTCCCGGTTGTTGGGTCCTGACCGTTGCTCATTCTGTCATGCCGTTCCAGATCCCTGGCCTCACGCGCTCGAACCCGCCTCGTCAAGAGGTGGGCCCTCTCTCCTTGTGGTTGGCTTGGCGAGTTTCAGCCCAGGGTATTCTTTTCCAAACCGCCCTCATCTTCAAGAGTAGGTCGTTCCCGCACCCTCCATCCCCAGGGCTTTTGCAAAGTCGATATCGATTAATTCGGGTTGACAAAACAGAGAGAAGGCGCACATCTGAGCAAGCCCAGACAGAAATTCCTCATTATTGGACTACCGTCTGTTGAAATAAGAGCCAGGCAGGAGTGTCGTGACAGCCTCCGCCCCGAAGGGGCGGTGCATATCAGCCCAGGGTGCAACCCTGGGTATCTGAGGGAGACCTTGCGGCTTTCTGAAGTAACGACGCATCGGATAGGATTGGTCACACGCCCTCCTTTGACGGATATGCTGCGTTCCTTCAGAACGCCGGAGGATGCTCTGGACGCTA
>JBEIJP010000122.1:0-7328 GCA_040380245.1 Acidobacteriota bacterium
CCGATTCGGGCTGCGAAAATGGCTCAGCACGGGTACCTGGTAGAGCAACTTCGCCAGGGGAGCGACATACTTACCCATGGCCAGGAGCAACCCCAGCAATGCGGCGCCGACCCAGACGAGACCGACCCGATCCCGACTTCGCACCGCTTGCCAGGCTCCTCCCAACGCCAGGGCCAGGGCCAGGACTCCCAGGTAGATCTGCGTCTCGTTGTGGTGCCAGGAGATTCCCCAGTAAGGCAGCGAGTAGAGTCGGTCGGCGAGTCCGAGAGAGACCGCGCTCCTTGCTCCTTGTCCGTGAAAGAACGGGATGAGGACCGTCAAGAGCGAAGTGGGGTGGATCGAATGGAGCGTGAAGAGGTCGTACCCCCAGCCGTCCCGCACCGAACGCAGCGCGTGTTCCGCTGCCGGCAGGAGCTGGATGGCCGCACCCAACGCGCCCAGTCCATAGAGGGCCGTAACCTGCCACAGAAATTTTCGCGTGAGGGGACCACGGAAGAGGGCGTAAGCACCGACGAGGGCTGCCCCGTAGAGCAACGGCTGCGGGTGGGCGGCGAAGACCTGCCACGTCACCAGCAGGGCCCCGAAGACAACGTCCCGCCAGCGGCCCCGACGAGAGAGTCGCTCGACCACCAGCAGGATCCAGGGCGTCAGGGCCACCGCGTGCAGAAACCCGGGGTAGAGTACCCGCGCGACGGCGAAACCACTCAGGGCGTAGATGATCGAGGCGAGCAGCGCGGCACGCCGGGACAGACCAATCGCTCGTCCATAAGCATACGTCGTCAGTAAGGCGAAGGAGAAGGTCAGTTGAAGCGAGAGGGTGAGCGTGCGGGTGGTCGGCCCCCCCTGGACAAGGAGGTGGAGCCAGTTGAGCGGGTCGAGCATCCCCGCCTGCCACAGGGCAAAGAGCGGGACCCCGCCGTAGACATCAGGATTCCAGAGCGGCCAGCCTCCGGATTTGACCTGTGTCACGACGAACTGATAAGCCGGGAAGAACCAGAAGAGGGCGTCCTGGTCGCCCAACCCCCGCCACCCGAGCGTCTCAGGCCAGAAGAAGAGGAATGGCAGGACCAGAAGAAGGAGGGGAACCGCGATCCGCTCGCGCCAGACTGGTCTTCCCTCTCGCGCCACTCTCTCGGTCCCCTCGCCTTCTTCGCAAAGCCGCCCAGGTATCGGAGCCGTCTGTCAGGCGCGGGGAGCCTCCAGAGCCCCCCCGCCATCCACTCCAACAACTAGGCTGAACTCTTGGCGCCCTTGCCGGCCGCACCCTGAACGCGGGTATCGCGCTCACGAATCCGCGCCGCCTTGCCACGCAGGGCCCGCAGGTAGTAGAGCTTGGCGCGACGCACGCGTCCGCGCTTGACGACATCGATGTGATCGATGATCGTCGCGTTGAGCGGGAAGATGCGCTCGACTCCGATCCCGAAAGAGGTCTTTCGAACCGTGATCGTCTCGCATACTCCAAAGCCCTTCCGGGCGATGACGACCCCTTCAAAGGCCTGGAGCCGCTCTTTGGTCTCGCTCTCTTTGATCCGGACGTGAACCCGTACGGTATCGCCGGGAATAAAATCGGGGATGTTCCCCTTGAGCTGACTCTGGTCGACACTATCCAATCTGTTCATCTCTCTCACCTCGATTTCTGGTCTGAGAATGTTCCAGGATGCCCCAGAGCAATTCCTCACCCCAGGATCTGCCTTCCGTTTCTTCTTCTATCAATCTTCTCTGTCGATCTTCTCTGTCGATCTTCTCTGCCGATCTTCTCTGCCGATCTCTTTTTTCTGTCGGCCACGCAGGGCGAGCAGCCCAACTCGGACCGCCGTTCTTCCCACTCGCGTCCCGGGCTACTCCGGATCTGGATCGGTGGAGCCGTCGGCACGCCTCTCCTCTTCCGCCAATGAGGCAAGCCAGGCACGATCTTGCTGGCTGAGGGCGGCTGCCGTCAGGAGGTCAGGCCGATGGAGCAGCGTCTTCCGGAGGGCCGCCTGACGCCGCCATCGCGCGACCTCACCGTGATGGCCGCTGATCAGGACCTGCGGCACCGACCATCCCCGAAAGGAGGCCGGCCGCGTGTAGTGGGGCGAGTCGAGCAGACCGCCCGCGCCTTCAGAGAACGAATCGTGTACCGCCGATGTCTCGCTTCCCAGGACGCCGGGCAGCAATCGGGTCACCGCGTCGATGACCACCAGGGCGGGGAGTTCCCCACCCGTCAAAACATAATCTCCGATCGAGACCTCTTCCGTGACAAGATGCTCGACAACCCGCTCGTCGACCCCTTCGTACCGCCCGCAGATCAGGATCAAGCGCTGGTACTGGCGGCTCATCCGGATCGCTTCCTGCTGTGACCAACGCGTTCCCTGTGGGGAGAGCAGCAGGACGCAGGTCGCAGACTCATCCGCCGTGGGATCGATCTGCCGAAGGTGCTCAACGGCTCGAAAGATCGGTTCCGGCTTGAGGACCATCCCGTCTCCTCCCCCGAAGGGGCGGTCATCGACGATGTGGTGCCGGTCATCTGTAAAAGAGCGCAGGTCGTGGACGTCGATCGAAATCAGCGCTTGCTGACGAGCCCGCCGTATCATCCCGTGGTCGATCGGGCCTCGAAAGAACTCCGGGAAGATCGTCAGCAGGTCAAAGCGCACATGGCCTCACTCTTCCAGGAATCGAACCGCTACTCGAACAACCCTTCCGGTGGATCGACGACGATCCGCCGTGCGGTCAGGTCCACCTCCGGGCAGATCTGCGTCACAAATGGAATGAGCAGCTCAGCAGCCCTGCCCTCAGCCCGCCCATCGACCGCCAGCAGGGGAGCCGCTCCGTAATGGTCGACCCGACGGACCGTGCCAATCGGCTCGCCAGATCTCGTCTCCACCCGGCACCCCACCAGATCGAAATCGTAGTAGGTGTCGTCCGGAAGCGGAACCAGCTCCTCACGCGTCACCGAGACAATCGCGCTGCGCAACCGCTCCGCGTCCTCGATCCGGTCGATCCCGACAAGGCGGAGAATGGCACGGCCCTGATGGAATCGCACCGTTTCGAGCGTGACGACCTCGACCTCTCCGCCAGCGAGTTGGAGGTAAACCCGTTGGCCAGGAGCAAAGCGATCGGGAAAGTCTGTCAGGAGATCCGCGACCACCTCTCCGTGGACGCCGCGTGGGCGGGCAATTCGCGCCACCCCAATCAGTTCGCGCTCTCCCTGGTCCATCATTCCACGATATCGAGAACAAACCGCTTCTTGAGCTTGGTGCCAGAGGCGTTGAGAATGGTGCGAATCGCGCGCGCAGTTCTACCCTGCTTGCCGATCACCTTCCCCAGGTCACCTTGGGCGACACGAAGCTCCAGCACAGTCGCCTGGGCCTCTTCCGCTTCTCGGACGACGACTCCTTCGGGGCGGTCGACGAGGGCCCGGGCAATCAGTTCTACCAGCTCTTTCATGATGCTCTCACCAGAAGTACGGAGGAGGACCATCCATCCCCCACTCCCGCCCCGCTACTCGGCCACCGGCGCCGCGGCCTTCTCGCTGCGGCGAATCAGCCCGCGGACCGTATCGGTCGGCTGGGCTCCACACTTGATCCAGTAGCTGATCCGGTCGTGATCGAGCTTGAGTTCGATCGGCTCCCGGCACGGATTGTAAAAGCCAACAATCTCGACAAACCGTCCATCCCGCTTGGCGCGCTTCTCGGCGACGACCACGCGGTAGAAGGGTCGCTTCTTGGCTCCCTGTCTCGTCAATCGAATTGCTAGCAAGGTAACTTCCTCCCCAAGGATAACGTGTCCACTTGTTGTTGTCCGCCGGCACTCGCCGGGCCAGAGGGATGGTGTACCTCTTGAACTCCCGATGAGTGACGACTGCCCTGCGTCGGGCTATCGTTTCTTCTTCTTCGGCCGTTTCTTGCGCACGGGCGCCTTGGCCAATTTCCGGGCCACTTTGCCGCGGAGACCGCCGAGGAACCCCTGCCCTTCCATCATCCGTCCCATCATCTGCTTCATCTCGACGTACTGTTTGAGGAGCTTGTTGACCTCGTTGATCGTCGTCCCACTCCCCATCGCGACGCGTCGTCGACGCGAGGGACTGAGCAGAAGGTGGTTGTCGCGCTCGGCGAGCGTCATCGAGTTGATGATCGCCTCCGTCCGCTTCATCTCCCGCTCCATGACCCCGGACATCTCCGGCGTCATCTTCGGCATCCCGGGAAGCAGATCTCCGGGGACCATCTCGAGAATGCTCTGCAAAGAGCCGAGCTTCTTGACCTGCTGCAGTTGATCGCGAAAGTCTTCCAGGGTGAAGGCGTTGCGCGCCATCTTCTCCTGGAGCTCGATCGCCTTCTCCTCATCGACTTCGGCTTGCACCTTCTCGATGAGCGAGAGAACGTCCCCCATCCCGAGGATGCGCGAGGCGATCCGGTCGGGGTGGAAGAGTTCAAATGCGTCATACTTTTCGCCGACTCCGACGAACTTGATCGGCTGGCCCGTCACCTCTTTGATGGAGAGGGCCGCGCCGCCGCGGGCATCGCCGTCCATCTTGGTGAGAATGACGCCGGAGAGACCGATCCGCTCGTGAAACTCCGCCGCGCTGCGCACCGCGTCCTGACCAGTCATCGCGTCGGCGACAAAGAGCGTTTCAACCGGCTGCATCTCCGCCTTGATCCCCTGCAACTCAACCATGAGCGTGTCGTCGATATGCAGCCGCCCGGCCGTGTCGATCAGCAGGGTATCGAACCCAACCTGCTCGCAGTGGAGGCGCGCCGCCCGACAGAGGGCGAGGGGATCGTCGAGCCCTGTGCCGTCAAAGACCGGGATGCCGACGGCTTTTCCGATGACGGCCAGCTGCTCCCGGGCGGCTGGTCGGTAGACATCGACGGAGAGGAGCAACGGGTTCCGCTCCTGATTCATCTGCAGCCAGCGGGAGAGCTTGCCGGTCGAGGTCGTCTTTCCAGACCCTTGCAACCCGACGATCATCACCACATTGGGCCGGCGCGAGGTGAAGAGCAGACGGCTCGACGTGCCTCCCAACATCTCGACCAGTTCGTCGTGAACGATCTTGATGACTTGCTGGCCCGGGGAGAGTCGATCGAGCACCTCCTGGCCGAGGGCCTTGGTCCGGACCCGGTCGATGAAGGCGCGGACCACCTTGAAGTTGACGTCCGCTTCGAGCAGGGCGACGCGGATTTCGCGAAGGGCGAGGTCGAGATGCTCCGGGGTCAGCCGACTCTCTCCGCGGAGATCCCGGACCACCTTCTTCAACTTGTCGGAGAGTGCCTCAAACATGCCCAATTCCTATGTTGCTCTCCGAGTGCGCCATTGCCAGCGACGATCTTTCCAACGGGCTGAGCGGAGAGTCCTTTCTTCACCACGCAAATGGAAGAGCATAAAGACCGGGAAAGGCCCTGTCAAGGTTGCGCGGGGAACCTCGACGGGGCGCCGGCCGGTGGCAGCGCCAGGGAGAAGAGGACCGCCTCGGTGGCGATCTGTCGATTGATGTTGACGCGCAGCTGGCGACGCAGCTGATCGAAGCGGTCGATCCACAAGATGAGGCGCGCCACGGGGAGTCTGGACGCAAGATCTTCGATGCGGTCCACGATGTCGAAGTTGACGACCGCGGCCTGGCCGGCGCCTCCCGCGACGAGCAGAAGGTCCCGCAGCAGGCCATCGAGCAGATCGAGCATGTGCTCAAACTCTTCGCGTTCCTTCTTACCGAGGAACTCCGCCGCCTTGAGAATGCGAAACCGACGCTGGCCTTCGACGAGCAGTTCGAGCAGTTCAACGAGCGTCCGTCGTTCCTGTCGGTAGACGGAGAGGTCGATCGAGAGGGCGGCGCCGAGCCGGCCTCGGGCCAGCCGGGCGAGGAGAGCCGTCTCGGCGGCAGGTCTGGGGTAATGGGTGGAGAGGTAGCGCTCCAGTTCGTCGATGCGGAGCGGGGAGAAGGTCAGGCGACGGGCACGGGAGCGGATCGTCCGGAGAAGCGAATCGGGTCACGCGGTGAGGAGGATGATCGTCGAGGTTGGCGGCGGCTCTTCGAGCGTCTTGAGGAGCGAGTTGGCGGCCTCGTCCCGAAGCCGATCCGCGTCGTCAATCAGAAAGAAGCGCTGCCGCCCCTCGCGTGGGCGGTAGTGGACCTCGTCGTTCATCGCCCGCGTTTGCGCGATCCGAATCGAAGGTCCGTCGGGAACCAGGGTCAGGACATCACCGTAGGTCCCCTCGTCAATGCGCCGACATGTCGAACATTGGCCGCACGCCTCGGTCGCTCCTGGAGAGACAGCCAGGCAATTGGCGGCCTTGGCCAGCTCGAGCGCGAACTGCCGCTTCCCGACTCCCTCGGGCCCAGCGAAGAGGAAGGTCCCGCCCAGCTGCTGTCGCGCGAGGAGCCGTTGCAGAACCTCTCGGTTCCGCTCGTTGCCAACGAGACGCTCGAATCCCATTCGACCTGCTCCTCCTCTCTTTAAAATATTGCGCTGACGATGACCACTCAGGTGGGCAGCAGATCGGCAACGGCTTCGCGAGTCCGCGCGAAGACCTCGTCGATCGTGCCCCTTGCGGAGAGGAGACGGATCCGATCCGGCTCCGCGGCCGCGATCGCACGATAGCCATCTCTCACCTGACGATGAAACTCGACAGCTTCCCGATCGAGCCGATCCTGACGGTCCTCCTCATCGGGCTCCCCACCGGGGGTTGTCGAGGCGGTCAGCCGGGACTGGCGTAGCCGTGTGCGTCGCAGCCCTTCCTCGACCTCCAGATCGTAGAGGAGCGTCCGTGCTGGCCGCAGCCCCCCGGTCGCGAGCTGATTGAGGTCGCGAACGAGGGTCAGGGAAAAACCGCGTCCGTAGCCCTGGTAGGCCTGCGAAGCGTCGACATACCGGTCACAAAGGACGATCTTGCCAGCCTCGAGAGCGGGTCGGATGAGCCGCTCAACGTGTTGGGCACGGTCGGCGGCATAGAGGAGGAGTTCGGCGAGGGGATCGACCGAGCCGGGGTCGCCCCCCAGCAAGACGGCCCGTACCTGAACACCGAGATCGGTCCCGCCGGGCTCACGCGTCACGACCACCTCGGTGCCGAACGATCGACAGTGCGCTGCCAGCAGCTGCAGCTGCGTCGTCTTTCCGCACCCGTCGATTCCCTCGACGGTGATGAGTCGACCGGTCACTCCTCGCCTCCCCTCATCCCCTTCTCCCACAACTGAGCCACCTCGACCGGGACCAGGTCGAAAAAGCCTCGAAAAGAAAAGCTCCAGATGGGTTGAGACAATCCACCTGAAGCTTGACCTGCTGGCACCTGGTCCCCGGAAACGAAGGGGCTAGGACGATTGACTGGTCCCACCGCTCGACGATGGACCGGGCGAGGAA
>JBEIJP010000123.1:0-7313 GCA_040380245.1 Acidobacteriota bacterium
CGCCAGCCACCCCTCACTCTTGCAGAGAAACCGCTGCCGGTCGAGCCCCGCCTCGATCGCTGCCGCCGCCGTCAGCGCCTTGAAGGTCGAACCGGGCAGGTAATATTCGTGAAGGGCGCGGTTGAGGAGTGGGTGGCGACGTTGATCCGAGCGGAGCTGGGCCCAGCGAGCATCGACCTCGATATCCTCCATCTCGAAGCCGGGACTGCTCGCCAGGGCGAGAATCTCGCCACTGGTTGGATCCAGGATGACGATCGCTCCCTCTCGCCCCTGGAGTTGCAGATAGGTCTCGCGCTGCAGGTCAAAATCGATCGTCGTCACCAGATCGCGTCCGACAGGGGGCAGCGGGGTCTCCCGCACCATGGCCAGCCAGCGGCTCCACCACGGCAACGGCGCCAGCGAATCGGGACGGGGCAGAACCACCTTCTCGAGCGCCGACTCGCCACGAACGAGCGATCCATAGCCAACCAGATGAGCCGTCGCCGCCCCCAACGGATAGTCGCGCAAGAACCGGCCCTGGCGATAGCGGTACCGGGCAAGCGCTCGGCGCGGATCGTGGCGCCGGTCGTAGATCCACCCCCGCAATTGGCTCTCGACTCTCCGACGCAGCCGCTGATCTTCGCGATCCTTGAGGCCGGCAAACTGCCCTTCCACCCGGAGAGGTCCCGCTGCCAGCAGGGCCCAGTAGAAGTGGAACCCGAAGGCGGCCAGAAAGAGGAGGAAGAGAAGAACCAGGGCCAGTCGCAGACGCCGGCTGGTCCGTTCGGCGCTGCTCCCGCCGGTTGCGCCCGTCTGGTGCGGAGTGGCGCCGGCTGGAGCAGGTGAATCCACAGGGAGAGTGGACCGAGGGGTCTTCGCCCGGGCAAGGCGCAGCACGATCCAGAGCAGCGCTCCACTGACCACCAGGGTAAGTAAGTAGGAGACACTCATCGATCTTCGGCTCCTCTCCCGGTCGGATCAATAGAGCAGCGGAGGTCGAGGTCGCCCACCCGCAACAGGTCACCATCGGCAATTCGGACCGAGCCGGCCTCGGGCAGGAGGAGGCCATTGAGAAATGTGCCGTTGACTCCCCCACAATCGGCGAGCTCGAAGCCGCCATCGATCCGCCATCGCACCGCGGCGTGGAAGGAGGAGACGGTTGGATCTTCGAGAACGACGCCGTTGGCCGGATTGCGCCCAATGCCAACGACGGCCCCGGGGCTGGCGAATGAGAGCCGGTGGACGATCCTGGTCCGCTGCTCGATCAGGAGGAGAGCACCCTCCGCAGGCCGCTCGGGAGGGGTAGACTCGGCGGGAAAACGTACTTCAGGACGACGGAGAAAGGGATCGATCTCGAGAGAGAACTGGAGTGGTTGCTCCCACTGGCACCGTCGGTCGCGGAGAAATTCGGTGAGATGTTCAATCAGCCGCTGCCGCAGCGCGGGCCAGCGCACTCCCTCAAAACGGCTCGCCACTTCATAGGGCAGGCGCAGTTCAATCCGGGACGGGGCCAGGATCCGTCCTTTGACCAGGGTCAGCTGAGGATCGACAGCCCGCTCGAGCGCCAACTCCATCTCCAGAATCAGCGCCTCCGCGCCCCCGACGGCGGCGGATGACCACCTTGGGCGGAGCAGCCGATCGAGCAGCCGTCCCACCCACTCCCCCCATCCACGGCCTCTCGCCTCCGCGCGATGAAACCAGCCCTGCTTCATCGTCTTCTCCCCCTCCTCGAATGGGACCGCCACCAGGATGGCTCACGCGCGTGCCCGACGGGCTTCAAACAGGAGGACGGCCGCGGCGGTCGCGACATTGAGCGATTCGACCGGCCGTTTCATCGGGATCGAGAGCCGGACATCGCTCGCCTCCAGAAGAGCGGGGCGAATCCCGCTTCCCTCATTGCCGAGGAGCAGGAGGGTCGGTTGTCGCCAGTCGTAGTCGGTGTAGGGCGTGGAGGCCCTGCCATCCGTGGCGACGACCAGGCAGTGATGGTCCGCCGCCAGCGTCAGGAGCCGCTCCGGCTCGAGATCGCAGAAGATGGGCAGGCGAAAGGCCGAGCCCATCGCGCTGCGGAGCGTTTTGGGAGCGAAGGGATCGACGGATCCACGCAGCGAGAGCACAGCGTCGGCGCCGGCCGCTTCGGCTGTCCGAATGATCGTGCCGGTGTTGCCCGGGTCCTGCAAGGCGTCGAGCCCGACCAGGAGAAGCGCTCCATCCGTTCGGAGGGTCTGGTCGAGTGGGACGGAGGGCCGTTGCGCGAGAACGATCACGCCCTGTGGGCTGACCGTATCGCTGACAGTCGCGAGGACCGCCTCCTGCGTTGGCCAGAGCGCACAACCACGCGCTTCCAGCGTCTCAAGAAGAGCGCGCGCCCTCTCCCCGAGCTCCGGGGAGTGGAAGGCTTGGCCGCCGCCTCCCCCGGCTTCGAGGTAGGCCTCGATCAGCCGGTCCCCTTCCAGAAACATCCAGCCCGGCTCCCGACCCTCCCGGACCCGACGCGCGTACTTCAATTTCTCGTTTGCGGGGCTGGTAATCACCATCGCCGCGCCATCTTCCTCTCTTCCCTTCACCGAAGACGACCCGCGGGGGGACGGGAGGGAGCCAGGGAGACTCCCTCCGTCCTCGCCGGGGCGCCGCCCGTTACTCGTTGCCGGCTTGCGCGACCGGAATCGGCATCGGCTTCCGAGGAAGCTTCTCGTCCCGCATCGCCGCGTTATAGGCAAACGCCGCCATGATCACCGAGGCCTGCTTCAGATCATCCGCTTGCAGCCGCTCGAAGGTGTCCATGTTGGAACGGTGCGTCCGGGTGTCGTACTCGATGGGATCCTGGATGAACTGGAATCCGGGCAAGCCGATCGCGTCGAAGGCGAGGTGGTCCGTTCCACCCGTATTCTGCGAGGTCAGCGTCGCCGCTCCCAGATCGTGGAACGGGGCCAGCCAGGCCCGGAAGATCGGGCGGACGGCGTCATTCCCCTGGAGGTAGATCCCGCGGATCTTCCCGGTTCCGTTATCGAGATTGAAGTAGGCGGCAAAGTGGTCGTAGGGAGCCTTCTTCACCAGTGGCCCCTGCGGGTTCATGCTCGTCATCATGCGAGTCATCTCATCCCGCTGTTGCTGGACCATCTGCTGCTGTTGGGCGGAGAGCTGTCGCTCGGCGAGGTGCTTGCGGACATACCCACGCGAGCCAAGCAGCCCCTGCTCCTCGCCACCCCAGAGGGCGACGCGGATCGTCCGCCGCGGCTGGACCCCGAGCGCCTTGAGAATCCGCACCGCCTCCATCGCCACTGCGACGCCAGCGGCGTTGTCGGTCGCGCCCGTCCCGCCGTGCCAGGAGTCGAGGTGCCCTCCCAGCATGACCAGTTCCTGCTTCTTGTCGGTTCCCGGAATCTCGGCGACGGTGTTGTAGCCTTGCAGATCCTGGTCGTGGAACTGGGCACGAATGTCCAGCTCCATCCGAACCGGGATTCCCTTGGCGAGGATCCGGGCAATCCGGCCGAAGTGCTCGGCCGTCAGTTGGACAGAGGGGAGCGCGGGCGGCGCATTGACCTCCCGTGAGCCGGATCCCTGCACGAAGACCGTTCCGCCATCTCCACTCCGACTCAGCTTGAGCAGCCCCAAAGCGCCTTCCGCGAGAAGAAACGCGTTGATCTTGGGCGCGAGGGCCATCCGGGCGCGCGCCATCTGCAACTGCTCCGGCGTGTATTGGCGCCCCCCGGCCTGCGGTTCGTCGTTGGCCATCCGCAGCAGCTGCTCATCGGTCAGTCGCTCTCCGGGAGGATTGAACCAGGCCTTGACCTCCCGTGGCTGCCCGGACATGACAAATTTGCCGCGCAGCTGGCCTTTGTACTTCTCGAAATCGGCCTCGGTCTGAATGCTGACCATGGCGACCTCACCGGTGACGGGCCCCTTGGTTCCCGGCGTCCAGGCTTCCGGGTAGGCGATGAGGGGAAACGGAGTGGGCTCGATGACGTGCGCACTGATCCGATCGAAAGACCAGCCGCGCCCGAACTCGCCCCACGGCTCGACCGCGGCATTGACCAACCCCCACTCGGCCAGTTTGGCCCGCGTCCACTCGTGCGACTTCATCATATTGGGGGAGCCAGCCAACCGGTGGCCCACCACATCGGTCAACCAGGTCAGCGTATCCATGACTTGGGAACGTTCCATTCCTTCCCCACGGATCTTCTTCATCATCTCCACATCGACCTTTTCGACCGGGGCTACCTGGGCGCCAATCGAGAAGGCTGCCAGCAGAACTGCCATCCCCACCATGGCCACGCGGGCCAACTGCCCGTGGCGACCCCGCCGCGCGGCGGCCGCCCTTCCTGACGCTACCTCACGCTGTGTCGATCCGCTCATTGATTCTGTTCCTCCATCTCTTTTTGATTCAATCGGTCCAATCGATCCCACACTCGATCCAGTACCTACTTGCATCCACGCCGCCAGGCCCGGGCGACCTTGCGTGGTCGCCTCTCTGGTCGAGGCAGGGACATCTCTCCCGTACAGGGAGATGGACGGTCAACGTGAACCGTCAGATACAGGCACAAAGACAAAAACAAGATAGAGTCTACTCTTGGGCCCATCTCCCTGACAAGCATCGTGACCGGGAAGGCCGCCTCTTGAACGCTCGCTCGCCCCGCCGTATGATCGAAACGCTCAACAGAGCGTCAAGCCACCAAAAGAGAGGGGATCAGATGAACCAGCAGGAGATCGATCATCGAGGAACAAGGGGGAGGAGTGGGGCGGCGAGGCTGGCGCTCCTTCTGATGGGAAGCCTGGCCTGGTCGGTGATCGGCGGCGTGTCCGAATCGCTGGCCAATCCCCAATCCCCATCGCGGCGGCGTCCGGTGGCTCGCCCGAAACCGACGCCTGCGCCCACCCCGGCTCCGAGCATGCGCCCGCAGGCTGTGGAGGTGGCGGAGCAGATCGCGCTGCTCTCCCGCTTCGTCTATCTGTACGGCAAGATCGTCAATGGCCTGGAGGTAGCCGAGGAGCAGGCTCGCCAGGAGAGGCCCTCTCCCGAGGTCGAGGCGACCAACCGGCGAACCCGCGAGGCGCTCGTCCAGAAGATCACCGATCTCGATCAAGGCGTCTCCGCCCTGTCGAACCGTTTTCAGTCCGATCTCCAGCTGCAGGTACAGTACCTCCGGCTGGCCAAAGCCAGCGATGCGCTGAAGGAGGCCTCGCAACTGGCCGCGGCCGGCCAATTTCACGAGGCAGGGACCTCGCTGACGGTTGCCATCGAACGATTGACCGACACGATCCTGACGATGAAGCTGCCTTGAGTCCAGACAAGGACGGAGCGATGGCTTGCGCTACTCGGGAGCGCTCTCTCCAAGGGCGTGGTCAATGACCGCGCGAAGGTGGAGTGGGCTCGTCTGGGAATTGAAGCCGATGAAATGGCGCAGAAGCCTGCCCTGGCGATCAAAGACGTAGGTCTGTGGAACGATGTTCCGCCCTTGCATCAGGTAGTTGGCCAGCTCCCCCTCCGCGAACCCAACCAGATAGCCCATCTCGAGGGACCTGACAAATTCCCGCACACGGGATCGATCTTTGGTCGGATGCTCGGTGGTCAGGCCGATCACGCGGACGCCACGCGGTCCCAGCGTGGTGGCGAGGTCTTTGAGATAAGGGATCTCCTTGCGACAAGGACCGCACCACGTCGCCCAGAGATTGACGACCAGCACCTCGCCTCGAAAGTCGCGCAGCCGCTGGCGCCCCTTGTCGAGGGTTGGAAAGCGGGTCTCCATCATCGGACGAGGGGGCTCGATCGGATTGAACGTCACGGCGGGGCTCTGGGCATCCGCGCGGGTCGAGAGCAGGAAGAGCAGGAAGACCGGAAGAAGACCACTCCCCAGCGTTGATGCGCTCCGAAGCTTGCTCATCGAGAAGAACCTCCCCCCGTCATCAGGAATCCAATCTCATCCAGGTGGAAGGGCGGGTGGATCGAGTCTCCCTTCCCCTCCCCCGCGGGACCGCTCGGCCCGACGATCGCCCCGCGATACATCACCAGCACCCGATCGGCCAATGAGAGCACCTCTTCCAGTTCGGCGGAGACGAGCAGAATGGCGACCCCCTGATCCCGCAATGCGATCAATTGGCGGTGGATGAACTCGATCGCCCCGATGTCGACGCCGCGTGTTGGCTGCGCGACGAGGAGGAGGCGGGGGGGCAGGCCAAATTCGCGCCCAATGATCAGCTTCTGTTGGTTGCCTCCGGAGAGGACTCGCACGGGAAGGGCCGGATCCGGGGGCCGGACATCGAACTCCCGCAGCAGTTGGGCCACCTTCGTGCGGATCGCCTGACGATCGAAGAGGCCCATCGCTGAACGGACCACCGGTCGACGATGATGAACGCCGAGGATCGCGTTCTCCGTCAGATCGAAATCGAGCAGCAGCCCCCGGTGGTGACGGTCCTCCGGGATATGGGCGATCCCCAACTCTCGTCGACGGCGGGGACTCAACCGGCCGACCTCTTCCCCCAGAAACCGGATCGAGCCCCGCTCCTGGCGCGCCAGGCCGGCGAGCACCTCGACCAGCTCCGTCTGGCCATTCCCTTCGACGCCAGCGATGCCAAGGATCTCGCCCGCACGCAGAGAGAAGGAGACGTCCCGCAGCGTTGTGGCCAGCTGGAGGCCCTCGACCTCGAGGACGATGCCATCCGGGGCGGCTGGCCCCTTCTCGACCGTCAGGAGCACCTCCCGCCCGACCATCAAGTGGGCCAGTTCAGCGGCATTGGTCTGCGCCGTCGGCCGTCTCCCGACGACCCGCCCATCCCGCATGACGGTAACGTCATCGGAGATGGCCAGGACCTCGTGAAGTTTATGGGTGATGATGATGATGGTCCGCCCCTGATCCCGCATCGTCCGCAGAATCCGGAAGAAATCTTCGACCTCCGGGGGGCTGAGCACCGCCGTCGGCTCGTCGAGAATGAGGATGCGGGCCCCTCTGTAGAGGGCCTTGACCAGTTCGACCCGTTGCTGTTGCCCGACCGACAGGGTCTCGACTCGCTGATCCAGGTCGAGCTGGAACCCGAAATCTGCGCTCAAGGCCTCGATCTTCGCTCGGGCCGCCGCGCGATCCATCCGCCACCAGCCGCCGGGCTCAGCGCCGAGCATGACGTTCTCCAGAACCGTCATGGGCGGTACGAGCATGAAGTGCTGGTGGACCATGCCCAGGCCCAGCGCGATGGCGTCCTCGGGAGTTCGGATCTCCCGCCGCGCCCCATCGATCCAAATCTCTCCGGAGTCGGCCTGATAGAACCCGTAGAGGATCTTCATTACCGTCGACTTCCCTGCCCCAGTCTCGCCAACGATCGCGTGGATCGAGCGACCTGGA
>JBEIJP010000124.1:0-7300 GCA_040380245.1 Acidobacteriota bacterium
AAGTAGGCGACGCTGATGACGCGTCCCCGCGGGTCCCGACCCGGTTCGCCGAAGGTGTAGAGCTGCTCGAGGTAGATCTGGGTGACGCCGACCTCCTCGCGCAGTTCGCGGGCGGCGGCCTCGTCGAGCGACTCCTCGATCTCGACGAACCCCCCGGGCAAGGCCCACTGGCCGAGAAAGGGCTCCGCCCCCCGGCGAATCAGCAGGACCTGCAAGGTATCCTCCGCGATCGTGAAGATGACCAGATCGACGGTCACAGAGGGTTTGGGATAGTCTTCTTGAGAATTCATGGCAGATTGGTCGCCTGAGACGTCGACAGTTCCGCCAGGAGTTCCCCGGTGGTTGTCCACGCGACGCCCGCCTGCTCCCACTCCGTGAGGGTCCGGGCGGTGCTCTCTTCGGCGACCCCGCCGATCGCGTCCCGGACTACCTGGATCTCCGCTCCGGCTGCCGCCAACCCGAGAACGCAGGCACGCACACAGTAGTCTGTCGCGACGCCGAAGACGACGCACCTCTCCCCCCGCAACGCTCCCCGTTGGCGCATCCCGTCGAGCCAGCGGTTCGAGAAGAGATCGAAGGCCTTCTTGCGCACGACGTAGTGGTGGCCCGCCTCGAAGCGACCGGGCGCATCGGACGCGAGCGTGGCCTCAACGGGAATCTCGTGCCGCGGCAGACCCGGCAGCTCTTCGAAGATTCGTTCCGCGCCGCGGGTGCCTTCGAGGCAGTGTGGCGGGAACTGCGTGAACTCCGGATCCCCGGGTTCGTGGGCGCAGCGGGAAGAGATGGTCGTCACCCGATGGGTCTGCGCTGCCCCGAGCAGCTGCCCGATCGCCCCGTGGAGGGTGATTCCCTCCGGGACGTAGAGGGCGCCGTCTGGCTCCAGAAAATCGACCTGCGTATCGATATCGAAGAAGATCACTTCCGACCTCCGATCTGTTCTATGTGGGTCCCTCGCCTCGCTGGGTGCTCAGCAGCTCCGCTTCGAGACGGTGGCGCTCCGCTTCCAGCCAGGGGCTGAAGCGGACGGGAAAGACTGCCGGATCCTGCCGCCTCCTGACCTCGGCCGGCAATCGCGTTCGCTGCTCGCGCGCCCAGTCTTGGATTGCCGGAAGGCTGGGCGGCTCCGCTACCGTTCGCCCCTCGACCATGACCTGTTCGAGGAGCGGCGTTCCGGGAATGTCTTGCTCGTCCACTCCCCCGACCACATCCCCCACCCAGTTCCCCTGCTCATCGGTCTGCCGCCAGACCTGCTTGCGCAGCGGGTAGGTCGCCTTCTCCCGGCTCAGCTTCATCTTTGGCAACGCGTGGTCGTTGCTCTGGATTTCGACCAGCTTGTAGACGCCCCCGAGCGCCGGCTCATCCCGCGAAGTCGAGAGTTCCGTTCCCACTCCGAAGAGGTCGATCGGCGCTCCTCCCTCGATCAGGGCCGCGATCTTCTCCTCGTTCAGATCGCCGCTCGCCATGATCCGGGTCGACTCCATTCCGGCCCGGTCGAGGATCGCCCGCACTTCGCCGGCGAGGCTCCCCAGGTCCCCACTGTCCAGACGTACGCCACGCAGCGAAGGGCCAAACTCGGTTGCCAGGTGCGCCGCCCGGATCGTGTCGTAGGTGTCGAGCAGCAGGGTCGTCTGCTCGCCAAAGACGTCGTAGAACGCCCGAAAGGCGTCGATCTCCTCCGTGAAGGCCATGGTGAAGGAGTGGGCCGCCGTTCCAAACACCGGAATGCCGAACCGGTATCCCGCCTCGACATTCGAGGTCCCGACACATCCCCCCACCCAGGCCGCCCGTGCCGCCAGCACCGCCGCCTCGAACCCGTGGCACCGCCGCGCTCCAAACTCGATGATCGATCGACCCCCTGCCGCCTCGACCATCCGGGCGGCCTTCGTCGCGATCGAGGTCTGAAAGTTGATGGTCGCCAGCAGGTAGGTCTCGACCATCTGCGCCTCGATCAACGGCGCGGTGACCCGCAGGATCGGCTCTCCCGCAAAGACCACCGTCCCTTCCGGAACCGCCCAGACCTCTCCTCGAAACCGAATCTCTTCCAGATAGTCGAAATATTCCCGCTCCACCCCCGCGAAGATCGGCAGCCCACGCAGATAGGTTGTCTCTTCCCGCGTCAACCGCAACTCGCTGAGATACTCGAGCGCTTGCGCCAATCCCGCCGCCACCAGGTAGGAGCGCCGCTCCGGTAATCGCCTGACGAAGAGCTCAAATGTCGCCAGCCCCGTCTTCCTGTATCGCCAATAGGCCGCCCCCATCGTCAATTGATACAAGTCCGTCGATAACCCAACCCTCCTCCCCATTCCTTTCTCCTCTCCCGACTCATCTCTGCTCTCTTCTTTTCCGACCGTGCTTAGTGTGACAGATACACTATGGGCAGCGTAGTCAACGAGGGAGAGGAGTGTCAAGGCGCCAAAGGGGGAGGGAACTTGCGGGGCAGCGTCGGCGTATCAGAGCGGGGACGTCTTGAATGGCGGGGCTGGATCTGGGAGAGTGGTGGGGAGGGAGGAGGCGAAAATGGACAATGAGGGGAGAAATGATCCGTGGCAGATGCTGCGGGAGGCGGCGCGACGGAAGGCGGCGGAGCTGGAGACGGAACTGGGCGCGGGGATGGAACGCGCCGGGGAGGTGATTCGTGGCGTGGCCTCGACGGCACGCACGGAGGTCTCCCGCGTCGAAGAGGAGTATCGGGTCACGGAGCAGATCCGCGAGGTGGTCGCCGAGGTTGGTGGAAAGGCCGAGGCGCAGCGCGAACAGTTTGAGCAGACAGCACGGGAGATTCTGGGGACGGCCCGAGCTTATTACGAGGGGGCGGAGCGGGCGGCGGCCGCCACGAGCCGCTTCGCGGCGGCCGGATCAGCGGCGACAGAGGCGGTCGCCGGCGCGCGTGCCTGGCTCCGCGAGAATCCGGGCAAGGCCACGGTCCTTTCGCTCTCGATGCTGGTCGGCGCACGCGCCGGGGCAGCTCTTCCCACTCTTGGCGCGACGGTATTGGGCGCGGGTGGGGCGGGCCACTGGCTCTTTCATAGCGCGCTCCCCGTCGTTGGGCTTCGCCTCGTCGCCCGCCAATTCGAGAAGCGGTTGGAGGCGCAGCGGGAACTGCTCCGCACGGGAAACCTGGAGCAGGCGGAACGGGAGCGGATCGAACTGGAGCGGGACCTCCGTCGCTACGTTGGCGCTCCGCTGCTGGGCGCCTTCAGCGTCGCGGCTGGAGCGACCATGATCGGGGCCGCCTTCAGCGGTGCGACCGCCACCGGCGCTCCAATCAGTCTGCTCCTCGGTCCGACCCCCCTCCTCCACGCCGTCTGGTTCTTCGCCAATGGCGTCATCTGTATTCGCGAGGGCTACGATTTCTTCATGATCGCCCTGGCCGATGAGGAGGAGGTCGCTCGTCTGGTCCGGGAGATCAAGGGGCTGCTGCCCCCTGCCACCCCTGCCACCCCGTGAGTTAGGGGGCGAGGCGGAAGCGGCGCCAGGCCTCTTCTCGGCGCTCGTAGACGATTCGGTCGTGGAGTCGACTCTCGCGGCCCTGCCAGAACTCGACCCAGTGCGGGCGGACCCGGAATCCGCCCCAAAAGAGGGGGCACGGGATCTCCCGCCCGGCAAACTCCGCCTCCAGCTCCGCCCACTTGCGCTCGAGAGATTCCCGATCGGGAATCTCTTCGCTCTGGGGGGAGGTCCAGGCTCCGAGCTGGCTGCCGCGCGGCCGGGTCTGGAAGTAGGCCTCGGACTCGGTCTGCGAGACCCGCTCGACCTTCCCCTCGACCCGTACCTGCCGATTGAGCGTGTGCCAGTAGAAGGTGAGGGCCGCCTGAGGGTTCTCCATCAGGCGCCGCCCCTTGAGGCTCTGGTAGTTGGTGTAGAAGAGGAACCCCTCCTCCTCGATCCCCTTGAGCAGGACGATCCGCGCCGAGACCTCCCCGGTCCGCGTCGAGGTCGAGAGGGTCATCGCTTCCGGGTCCGGCTGTTCGGCCCGAATCGCCTCCTCGAACCAGAACCGGAACTGCCCCATCGGGTCGGGCAGGACCGACTCCTCTGTCAGTGGCTCCGAGAGATACTCCCGCCTCAATTGGCTCAAGATCACCGCGATTTCGTTCATATGATTGTCTCTGGGGATTGTCTCGTCCATCTCGGGCGAGCGGAAATGGGTCGGTGGGAAGCCGGCGAAAAAAATCGGGAGGAGTGGATCTCTTCCGGGGGGCGAGGAGTGGCCGCGCAGGGCAGACCTCAACTGTTGAGGATGCGCCGCTTTTTCCGGGCAGCCACGATGAGGATCGACCGGGGAGGGTGGCAGGATTCCACCTGCTCCCCGGTCTTTCACGATTCCGGTCTGAAAAGAAGGAGGCTAGTAGCGGTTGCCGCCGCCGCGGCCACCGCGATCCCGGCCGCCGCCGCCGCCGCCGAACCCACCGCCGCCACGGCCGCTACCGCCGCCAAATCCACCCCCGCCTCCGAAGCCGCCGCGCGAGGGGCGGCTCTCCTTGGGCCTGGCTTCATTGACCGTCAGCGGACGCCCGGAGAGCTCATACCCGTTGAACGCCTGAATCGCGGCGTCGGCTGCCTCCTGCGATTCCATCTCCACGAATCCGAACCCACGCGAACGACCAGTATCCCGATCGGTGACGACATTGGCCGATTCCACCTGACCCGACTCGCTGAACAGCTCCTCGAGATCCTGTTCTGTAATGCTGAATGGCAGATTCCCAACATAGAGTCGCACTGACATGTTTTCTTCATCCTCGAATGGGTAGGAAGCAGGAAAGCTGGCTGCGGAAACGGTCTCCGGCTTTGCAATCGTTCAAGACAACGACAACACAACGAACAAATCTGCTTCAGGGGTTACTGATTCTCCCACTCTCTAACTATCGATCGCGCAAGCCCGGTCTTACTCTGACGGCGCATCACCGTTGACGCTAGTGAGAAGGCGCAGGTGGAAAGACCCCGTCCCACGACCATCAGGGGATTGGCTGATCCGATTCTGCTGAGGGGATGCGCTCCGGAGAGGCTTCACTGGCAAAATGGACACATATCTCCCCAAGATTGGGTTTTTCCAGGAAGGCATCATAAAGGAGCTTTGCGCAAATCGCAATCACCCAATTCAGCCGGAGAAAGATTCTCTTTCTCCCCGGGGAGGATCGAGGAGGAACCCTTCCGTGCTGAATCCGACGAGGGCAGGGCCGAGGCGCTGACGCAGGGCGTCGAGGAGGAGATCGGGGACGGGAGAGGAGAGCCAGTCGGGGTAGCCGAGGGAGGCAAGGCGGGCGGGCATGCCGAGTTGGCGGCTGCGGCGACCCTCGGCGCTGTCGCCGGCGACGAGGGTGTCGACGACGGCGCGGCGGACGCGAGGCGCGACGAGGTCGGCGAAGGGGATGGGATCGCAGGGGAGGACGGGACTGATCGCCGCCTGGGTGGTGAGGCCGGCGGCGGTGAGTCGTTCGAGGGTGAGGAGGCGGCGGGAGACGCTCGGGGAGGTCGGGGTCAGCTGGCGTCGGATCTCGTCGCGGTTGGTCTCGAGGGTCAGGCTGACAACGACGCGATCGCCGAGAGCGACGAGCAGATCGAGATCCCGTTCGACGAGGGGGGAGCGGGTCTGGACGAGGAGTTTGCCGAAGGGGCCGCTCGCCGCCAGGATCTCGAGGAGCTGGCGCGTCAGGCCGAGCCTCGCCTCGGCGCCCTGGTAGGGGTCGGTCGCGCTGCTCATAAAGATGCGCAGGGAGCCGAAGCGGCCGTTGCGCCGCAACGTCGCCAACTCTCGTGAGAGTCTTTCCGGCGCGTTGATCTTCGCCCGGACCCAGCTGCCCCAGGGCGCGCGTGCAAACCGCTGAGCGGGCATGGCACGGACGTAGCAGTACGGGCAGGAGTCCTTGCCGAAGGCGCAGCCCTGGTAGGGATTGAGCGAGTGGGTGTAGCCGGTGAGGTAGCCGCGGGTGGGGGTCAGGATCGTCGCAGTCTCGATCTTCTCGAGCATTGGGTCGAACATTGGGCAACCTGATGGAAGGCAGACAAAGCGGGGAACGGCGGCATCGGCCGGAACGATTTCTTGCCGATTGCCAGTTGGCAGTGTACCATCCGCTCTCAACGAGACGACAGGGGGAAGAGCAGGGGAGGCGGCCCAGGCCAGATCGAGACGGCCGGAGCGGGTCTCATCAGCGCGCGATTGCCAGGGGTTGCCGGAGTCATGGAAAGAGGCAAGGGGGGAGGCGAATGAAGGCAATGGAGACGAGGCAGGGGCAGAGAAGGTGGGCCGCAACGTTGGCGGCCGGCATGTTCATTCTTCTGGTGGGAGCATCAAGCCTTGCGCTGGCCGCTCCACGGCTCGATTACCGCTTGCGGGTCGCCGACGCGGAGAACCATCTCTTTCACGTCACCATCGAGGCGACACAGCTCGAGGGGCCCACGCTGCAGGTCGCGTTGCCGGCCTGGACTCCCGGGTGGTACACCATTCGGCCCTACGCTTCGAATGTCATGCGGTTGCAGGCGCACGTCGCGGGGCAGCGTCTGCCGCTGCGCTCGCTCGACAAACAGACCTGGCAGATCGACTCTGCCGGAAGGTCCGCGCTGACGATCGAGTATGACTACTATGCCAACAATCTCGCCGTCAATGGAGCCGAGCTGACCGCGCGGCGCGCCTTTTTTCTGGGGACGAACCTCTTTCTCTTCGTCCCGGGGCAGACGACGGGAGTCCCGACCAGCCTGACGTTCGAGATGCCGGAGGGCTGGCAAGTGGCCACCGGTCTGCGCCCGGCGGGGCGTCGTCACGCCTACGTCGCACGCGATTACGATCAGCTGGCCGATGCCCCGACCATCCTCGGCGTCTTCGACGCCTACCAGACACGGGCGCTCGGCAAACCGATCCGCGTCATCCTCGACCCGCCAGGGTTGCTCTCCCCGGAGAAGGCTGCGCAGCTCACCGAGGAGATCCGCCAGATGATCGAGTCGCAGGGGCGGATGTTTGGCGGTCTTCCTTACGAGGACTACACGATTCTCTACGTCGTCGGGGGGCAGGGCGGTGGCGCGCTCGAGCACGAGAACTCGACCAATGTCATGCTGCGGACGATGCCGGCCGATCCGCGGGCGCTGCTCGGGGTGACCTCCCACGAGCACTTCCACGTCTGGAACGTCAAGCGTCTCCGCCCGGCGGCCCTTCTCCCCTACGAGTATCGCCGCGAGCAGTACGTTCGCGAGCTATGGATGGCCGAGGGGATCACCAGCTACTATGGCGATCTGCACCTCCGCCGGGCGGGGCTCCTCTCAATAGAGAACTACCTGCGGGGACTGGCAGGCCAGATGCAGGCCCTCC
>JBEIJP010000125.1:0-7282 GCA_040380245.1 Acidobacteriota bacterium
ACGACTGAGCGCGGGCGCGACCGCGATTGCCGGCGCCGCCAACTCCACCAAGTTGACCAACTCGCCTGTCGTCACGGTCAACGGCAATCGGTACCGCGGCAACAACTACGTGCTGGACGGCGCGATCAACACCAATCCCAACAACACGGGTGAACCCACGCTCGTCCCCGCGCTGGAATCGCTCGAGGAAGCCCAGGTACAGACCAACAACTTTTCGAGTGAGTATGGACGGGGAAATGGCGCGGTCATCAACTTGCGGACCAAATCAGGAACGAATGAGGTCCACGGGCGGCTCTGGAGCATCCACCGAAACGCCGCGTTGAACGCGCGCAACCACTTCTCGGCTGTCACACCGCCGCAAGTCTTCAATCAGTTTGGGGGCAACATTGGCGGACCGATTCGACAGAACCGGACTTTCTATTTCGGTTCGTATGAGGGAACGCGACACGCGACCGGCCGGGCGCTCGGATTTCTGGTCGAGACCCCTCAACTACGCGACTACGTCCTTCGGACAGCGCCGCGGAGCATCGCGGCTCGACTGTTTCAAAGTTATCCAGCTCCTGTGCCCACACCATCCGGATGCCAGACCAGCACCGAGCAGAGGAACTGCCTGCGAACTCCCGAGGGGTTGATTCCGGCCATTGGGCTGGCCAACGTCACCGTCCGCGATTCCCTCCGGTTCGATCAGATTCTGGTGCGAATTGACCACCGCTCCCGCAGCGGCAACGATGCATTGAGCGGCCGCTGGATCAGTGAGCAGCAGCGGGACGAGGGCGGGACCAGCTCCGCGCAAGCGACGCTCGGCCGCGCCGCCCGCGGCTTCCGCGGCCCCTTCGATGGCTTTTTTGCCAATCTCAACCTTGGCTACGTCCGAATCTTCAACCGGGCGGTCAACGACGTCCGCGTCTCGATTCAGAATGTACAAACGACTCGCGGACGCAACGACGCCCTGGTGCCGGAGATCACGGTGACGGGGCTGACCATGCCGTTTGGAGATGTCTTCAGCAATGGAACCCGGCTGCGGACGTATGAGTTGCGGGACACCTTGACCCTCGATCAGGGACGGCACACCCTCCGGATGGGGGCGGAGTTCCGACGAGTCTTCAAAGGGCTCTCGATTGGGCCGGCGACCGCCGGGAGCTTCGCCTTCCGGAATATCGCGGAGTTCATTACCGACACACCGTTCCGGCAGACCCTCACCGTCAATCCGGCGACGGGACAACCCACCGGCTTTCCCCGCTACTTCACGCAATACGAAAGTGGGATCTTCTTCCAGGACGACTGGAAGGTGAGGCCGTCCCTGACGATCAATCTCGGACTGCGCCACGACTACTTTGGCGATGTGAGCGAGCGGGAGGGGCGGCTCTCTTCGCTGATCTTTGGCGAGGGGAGCAACTTCCGCGAGCGGCTCGCGAGGGCGACGGTGGGGCGGGTGGAACGACTGTACCAGCCCCAACGGCTCAACTTCGCGCCGCGCATCGGCCTGGCGTGGGATCCCAGCGGGCAGGGGCGGACCTCGCTTCGCGCCGGGATGAGCATTGCCTATCAGCCCCACCACGGCCAGTCGATTGCTGGCGCGCGGGCACTCCCCCCGGACGCGCTGCAGGGGGTCATCCAGCCCCTCAACCGGATCGGGACGCAGATCCTCTACAACTATCCCGTGCCATTCAATCCCGAATTCGCGCGGGGCCTCAACGCGCAGGGAGGGGTCATCAGCCGGCCCGGGGAGCCGCCCATCCGCCCGACAGGGTTTGTCGTCAACCCGACGATCAAGACGCAGTACAGTCAGAGCTGGTTCCTCAACGTCCAGCATGAGATCCTCGGTGGGTGGATCGTCGAAGTGGGCTATGTCGGCACCAGTGGCATCAATCTGGAGCGGATCGACGACATCAACCGATTTACCGGCGATCTGATCGATGGTCGGGAGGATCGGATCAATCCCAACTTTGGGACACTCCTCTTTGTCACCAATGGGGTCAACTCCAGCTACCACGCCGGAACAGCGGAAGTGCGACGTGGCTTCCGGCGTGGCCTTTCGGTGCAGGTCAACTACCGGTGGTCGAAATGGATCGACACCTCCTCGGACACCTCGACGGGGCAGTTTCAAGACAACTCGGAGCCGGGGCGCGGCGCCCAGGACATCGATTGTCTGCGCTGTGAGCGGGCACTCTCCCTCTTCGACATCCCGCACCGCGCGGCCGGCGTTCTGATGTGGGCGCCGGATGGAGTGGGAGGAAAGAAGGGGCCGTGGTATCGACTCAGCCGGGACTGGCAAGTCTCGGCCATCTTCTCCGGCCAGTCAGGACGTCCCTTCTCTGTCTGGAATGGCGCGCCCTCGAACGTCGTCAACGGCAGAAATGTGGGTGGCGACTACAACCTCGACGGCGGGGGCGGAGCGGTCGGCGGCGGCTTTTATGATCGACCCAACGCACCAGCTCCAGGCACAATCGCCACCCGGTTCCGTCGAAGGGACTTCCTGACCGGACTCTTTCCGGCGAGCGCGTTTCCCGCCCCCGGACTCGGTCAGAATGGAACCCTTGGCCGAAACACGTTTCGGGGCCCGCAGTTCTTCAGTCTGGATCTCTCACTGGCGCGCAGCATTCCCATTCGGGAAAGAGTCCAGCTTCAGTTCCGCGTCGAAGCCTTCAACGCCCTTAACAATGTCAACCTCTTCCTGCCCAACGCCGATCTCTCGCTGGTCTCTTTTGGGAGATCGACGCAAGCGCACGACGCGCGGACCCTTCAGGGAAGTCTGCGCCTGACCTTCTGATGCCGAGTGGAAATGGAGACGACAAGATGAGATGGAGAGCCTTCCTGCGAAGCGGCGTCTTGACGCTGCTGGGAGCAGTCACGACGTTGGCGGCAGAGCCGGCGAGCCCACTGGAACCCACCCCTGCGACATTGGCCGAGTTGAACCGGGCCGCCCAGGCCCGAACAGAGGCGGCGGGGGCGCGGGCACGTCTGCCCCTCGCCGATCCGCCCAGTCAAGTGGCCTCGCTGGAGCCCCCCGGCAGCCAGCGGGTCCCCAATTATATCCGTGTCTTCTCCGTGATGCCCCAGGGAGCCGCGCCCTTCGCCCACCTCTTTCAGACGATGCTCTTTGGAGGAACCGTCCCGGCTGAGACCAAACTGGCGATGGGGATTCGGGTCGCTCAAGTCAACCGCAGTCCCTACGCCGCGGCGCATCTGCAGCGACTCCTGCGCGCGACCCCTCAAGGGCCGGCGCGCCTCGCGTCCCTGCTGGCGGACCAGATGACGAGTCTCCCCGTGGCAGATCAGGCAGCCATCCGCTACGCCGACCTGCTGACCCGAAACATCCACGGCATTACCGATCCAGAGTTTGCCGCCATTCGCCGCTCGTTCCACGACTCCCAGATCGTCGAGCTGACGATGGTCGTCTGCTTCTTCAACTACCTGACACGCTTCAGTGAGGCGCTCCACCTGCCGGTCGAGCCCTGGGTCCTGGATCCCGCGGCCATTCCGGCGCTCCCGCCGGCGCGGCGAAATCCACTGCTTCCAGCGCGGGTCGGTCTCGTCTCGGACGAGGAGATGAAAGCAGTCGTCCAGGCGGAGGCGGCGATGCGGGATCCAGCCACCCGCCAGACGGGTCTGGGACTGCCCATCGCCAACTCCCAGCGCGCCATGCTGCGGGTCCCGGACCTTCAGGCCGCCTGGCGCGCCTACGGTACCACGGTCCGCTCCAACTCCCAGATTGGTCGGGATATTCAGCTGCAGGTCTCGCTGGCCGTCTCGATGGTCAATGGCTGCCGCTACTGCACTATCCATCAGATCGTCGGGTTGCGTCGCCTCGGAATCGACGCGGGAAAGCTGGTGGCGATGCGCAAAGATGACTCGGCGCTGACCCCGCGCGAACGGACGGCCGTCGTCTTCGCCCGCCAACTGACCGCCAGGCCGGACTCGATCTCCGACGCGGATTTTGCTCGGCTGCGCCAGGAATTTCAGGAGTACGGCGCCCTCGAAGTCGTCCTGCAGACCTGTGCTTTCAGCTTCATGAACCGCTTCACGGACAATCTGCGGCTTCCCTCTGAGGAAGAGGCCATCGAGATCTATCGGGAGGTCTTTGGCGAGGGTCTGTGATTCCCTGCTCAGAGGTTGCTTAGGAGGGATCGCTGAATGGCGAAGTAGTTAGATGTCAGGTAGACCTCTTTCCACTCTTCGTACCGGTCGACTCTTCGAATGCCGGATGGCAATACCCGATAGATCGCGTATGACGGGGAGAGGAGCGCCCAGAAGTCATAGAAGGTCGTTCGAGAGGAGAGGTTGGTCGGTCCAAACTCAAACTGAATCGTCCGGATCGCCCCGCGTTGCATCATCTGCCGGGCGCCCCGCAGTACAGCCAGATCGTGCCCCTCGACATCGATCTTCAGCAGATCGATCCCCGCGATGCCGCGCTGCGCGCAAAACTGGTCGACGGTGTTGAGCCGAACCCGCATCCGAGAAGCGATCTCGATCGCGCCAATCTGCGTCGGCAGCCGCTCCTCCAGCGAGGCGAGCGCGTCGGCCGATTGGCCATTGAACGTGTAGTCATACATGTCGCCGTCCCCGACACGATCGGAGAGGGCTTCGACGACGACCTGCACCGAACCGGGATCTCCAACCTGGGCACGCAAAATCTCTGCGGTGCTGGCCATTGGCTCGAAGCAGTAGACAGTCGCGGTTGGCAGGTAGCGTTGGACCAGACGGGTATACGCTCCCCGATTGGCTCCCACATCAAAGACAACCGGGCACTCTCGGCTCATCGAGCGGACCGTGTGGGCGAGTACCCACTCCTCGCCACTCTCGCGACAGTCCCCGCCGGCACCATGGTTCATCCAGTAGAGGGTCCAGAAATGGAGCCGCTCCAAGACCGGCTGAAGGATCGGGGACCTGAGCCATTTTTGGGTTAGCAACACCCGGAGAATCACGGCAGGCTCCTTACTAATCGAAAGCGCTCCGTTCGGGGAAGATGGCTCAGCGGTCCCAGGGTCCCCGCTAGGGCTTCGATTGCTGCCCGCGCTGACGCAGGGCCTTCTCCGCCTCCTCGTAGGCACCCCCTTCGACCGGACCGATCTTGAGCGCCGCCTGATAAGCGGTCAGCGCATCGGCATTGAGCTGCTCCGCCAGAGCCGGGTTGTTCTCGGCGATGAAATCGAGAATCCGACCTGCCGCCACATAGCTCCGTTGCGCGATCCACCGCTCTTTCTCAGAAGAGGCATGTTGGGCCGCCTGGCGGTAGAACTCGACGGCGGCAAAGAGGGAGACCTCGACACGGTCGAGATCTTCCAGACTGCTCGCCTCCTTGCTGGTCACTTCAGCCAGACCATAGAGCACGCGCGCACTGTTGGGCTGCACCCGACGAGCCGCTTCCAGCAGATCCCGCGCGGCGTCAAAGCGGCGAGCCTTCATCAATTGATCGGCCTCGACGATCTGGGCGACCAGCTTCTCATCGGTGTTCGGGAGAGACACGGTCGGCGTCGCGGCAAGCGTCGCCTCGGTCCGCAACTGGCGCACCCGGGTGAGCCGTTGCGCCAATTCGTCGAGCCGCTTCGACTCGCGATCGAAGTCGATGTTCTTGAGCATACTCCCGTAGTAGTCTCGCAGATTGACACCGACGGACTCGAAGGCCTTCATCTGGTCGTAGAAATGGTAAACGAGCACGGCCCCACGGTCATACCCAAGGCTCAGATCGTAGAGGGCCTCATCCTCCGTCGAGCCAAAGCGGGTAGCCAGGCCAAGAACATCCATCCGCACATCCGCGGCCCGCACCAGCGAATCGGTAATCAGGAAGTAGGCGCTCCGCTGCGCATAGTCGCGATCGAGCCGATCGCCGCGGGAGTCGAGCAGCCCCCGCAGGTCATTGCGGACCTGGGCCACTTCGCGAACCAGACGCTCCGTCAGCGGATCGACCACAAAAGAGAGAAATCCCCGTCGCATCGCCTCGACATTGGGATCGGTCGTCGGCCCGAGCAGGAGATAATAGGTATCCCGCACAATCCGCAAATTGGCCGCTCCGGTGGCGTTGAGCAGATCGGGAAGAATGACAAAGTAGCGAACCCGGTTGGGAATCGACAGCGGCGCTTCCGCGGCCTGCTCGCGCGCGCGCCGACCCGTCGCCGGAGAGCGGCGCGGCACATAGAGCGGAGGCAGCTCCAGCACCGGCTCGGTATGCAGGTAGGTCAGGACGGACCCGAGCGCGAGTCCGGCCGACTGGCCATAGGTCTCCGCGACCCGCACGTAGGACTCGACGTACTTCGGGAGCAGTCGCGCAAAGCCTGTCTTCTGATAAAACTCTTCAAGCAACAACGCGAAGTCGGTGATCGCGCGAACATCCTCAGGCAGTCGATCGGCCGAGACATCGACCAGGAACGCCGGCGGCTCGGTCATCGAGAGGGCGAGGCTGAGGTAGGGCGCAACCGCCGCCGCATCGTTCATCCCCTTGCGGTGGGTCTGAAAGTGGTTGCGCAGCTTCGCCGCCAGCTGCGGATCGATCCCCTTCAGATCATCCCGCAATTGCTGCCGGAGAAGAGAGAGGGGGCGATTGCCGGACTCGTAGTCGTAGCCGGCTACATTCAGCGCGGCCATCATCAGGATCACCCGCTTGTCGATCGCGATCAGTGTATTGACATCATCGAGAGTCAAATTTGGCCGATCGGCCAGCGGGAGCTTGCGACGCACCACCCCATTTGTCACTGGCGCCTGCTCTCCCCCCTGGAGCTGGCGTAGGGGCCGCCTCGGGAGCGGTGGCAGAGGCTGGCGGCGCCGGCTTCGGGGGCGACTGTTTCTGCGGAGGAGCCATCCCGTACCCCTGATGAGAGACCAGCCCCCACGACAGCACGACCCCTCCGAGGAAGAGGAGCCACGAAACTCGACGCCGTTCAACACGCACTGTATTCATTCTTCTCTGTTTCCCACTTGTGGAGAGACCACTCGCCGCTGGACGGACCGCAGAAGCATCAGCATCACCGGATAGGCCAGCAGGCCTCCGACGATCGAAAAGAGGGTCGCCCCGATGGCGAAGGGGAGCAACTGCCGCCACTGCCCCACCAGCCCCCTCCAAAAAACCCCTTCTCCCAGGGCGTTCCAGGTGAGAAGGGGGAGTTCCACGCGGGGAGATTCGACCACCCAGCTGCCGACCCACCACGAAGCTCCGACGACCAACCCCATGGTCCAAGGATTGTTGAGATAACTTCCAGCCAGCGTCGCCCATCGGTTGAGGCCAAGGAGGCTGGCCAGACCCAATGCCAGCAGGGTCTGAAGACCCAGCATCGGAGAGAAGCCGACC
>JBEIJP010000126.1:0-7278 GCA_040380245.1 Acidobacteriota bacterium
GCACCAGCGAGCCGGTTCCCCCGAGGCAGGAGAGCCCCGGCGGGCAGATCAGGCGATCCGGGAGCTGGGCGTACTGAGCGGATGTCAGCGGCGTGTTGCGCGAGATCCCGAGCGGACGGTCGTTGATCGTGACGTCGCCGTTGTCGTCACGGCCGGTGGTCAGGTTGACCGGTGTCCCGGACGAAGCGTTGATGAAGGTGTTGAAGCGGAAGGCCCGCGGCAGGTTGTAGAAGCCGCCAACGAAGAAGTTGTGGCGACGATCGGTAAAGGCGGGCCCCCACTCGGGCAGCAGGTTGAAGTTGTCCGCCGGGACGCCGGTCGCTCCATCCGAATCGTTCCGCGTCCAGGAGAGGGTGTAGTTCCCGAAGAAGCTGAAGGTCTGGCTGAATCGGCGATTGAGCCCAAACTGGAAGCCGTTGTACTCCGACCGTGCCGACGATTCGAGCGAGAAGATGTTGCCGGTCGATGGATCGCGCCGCGTCGTCGTTCCCGGGAGCGGGGCGTTGATGTTGCGGGACCGGAACTGGTTGATCCCGCGCGTCGAAATGTAGGTGATGGTTCCGATGATCCCCGAGAAGAGCTGCTGCTCGACGCCAAGGCTGGTGTTGACGGTGTAGGGAGCCTTGAGTGTGGGATCGAGGACGCGCAGGACCGTGTTTCCGATCTCGAGGTTGGGACTCCCGATGAAGGGGTCCGTCGGATTGTAGACCGGATTGCGGATGATGATGCTCTCCTGCCGACGGCCGTCGAAGCGCAGAGTGTTCTCGTAGAGGCCGCCGTTCAAGCGACTGAAGAAGATGCCCCCACCCAGCCGAACCGTCGTCTTGTTGCTCTTGAAGGGGGACCAGGCAATACCCACCCGCGGAGCGAAGTTGACCCGGTCCTGCAGGACATTCTGAAATTCGTGGCGGACACCAAAGGAGAGCGTAAAGTTTCGCGCCATCCGAAAGTCGTCCTGCGCGAACCAACCCGCGCGGTAGACGTTGTAAGCGACGAGCGGGTTCCCGCGATTGAGGGTGTACTGGGTGGCGCGCGCCTGCGGGTTGCCGGGGTTGTTGGAGGCGAAGCGGTACTGTTCGAGACTGGAGAAGGTGTAGGTCCCGTTGAAGTTGCTCCCGCTGAGGTTGCGGACGCGATCGTACTCGAGCTGGAAGCCTCCCTTGACGGTATGCTTCTTGCCGTCGGTGTAGGTGAGGAAGTCCTGCCATTCGAGCGAGTTGGTCCGGGTATCGTTGGGACAGCAGGTCGAGCCGCCGCCGTTGAAAGAGTCGAGCACGTTGATGGCCAGACTGTCGGTTCGGGCCAACAGCTCATTGGTGTCACGCTCGAACCGGAACCGGGTTTCGTGGATCAGCTTGGAGTTGATGATCCAGGTCTCCCCCAGGCGCAGACTGTGCGAGCGTCCGTAGGAGTCCGAGCCACGCTCGGGCAACAGTTGACTCCCTCCCCCGCCGAGACCGCCACCGCCTCCCCCAAAGCCGCCTCCCCCGAATCCGAAACCAAAGCCCCCGCCAAACCGCACGGCAAACTCGCGGTTGAGCGCGTTGGTGCGCCGGTAGTCGTAATTGACGTTGAGCGTGTTGTTGCTGTTGAGGAGAAGATCGAAGCGGGCTCCGAGCGACGTCGTCTCGTTGACACCCGGCACGTTGATCGAGAGGGGGCCCGTCAGGGTCGTCGCGACCGTGGGGTTGCTGCCGTCGGTCTGGTTGTAGTCGGCATTGAGTTGGAAAGAGATCTTCTTGGCCACCAGCGGCCCGCCGAAGTTGAATCCATACTGCTGCTGAGTGGCCTCGGGGCGAACGAGGGCGAAAGCGTTCCGGGCATCGGTGTTCGCGTTGCGGTAGCCAAACCGGCCAGAGCCGCGCCAGCGGTCATTGCCGGGCTTGGTGATGATCTCGACGCGGGAGAAGCCCGGGTTGGAGAACTCGGCCGCGAAGGGGTTCTGGTTGACGCGAATCTGTTGGATCGACTCCTTGGGAGGAAGCCGGCCGCCGCTGAAACCGTCGACCAGGATCTGTGCGCCGCCCATACTGCCGGCCGCTGAGCCTCCCAGCGCATTGAGGAAGTCCCGCAGGTCGTCCTCATTGTCGGGGAGGTTCTGAATGAACTCCTCGCCGAGCACGGTGGCGGACATGTTCTGATCCGGCTCGGTGGAGACAGTCGAGGTGTTGGCGGCCACCTCCTGCACGACATTGACCGCCGCGACGGTCATGGTAATCGTCAGGAGGGGTTCCTGGAGGGGAAGCTGGAGAGTGCTATTGAGGTAGGGGGCAAAGCCCTCGTAGGTACTGGCGACAGTGTAGGTCCCCGCGGGGAGACCCGAGAGCGAGAACTCACCGTTGTAGTTACTCCTGGTCTTTCGTTCCCGTCCATCCTTGCCCGTCAGGCGGATTTCGGCGTTCGGAATGACGGCGCCAAATTCGTCAACAACCTGCCCGCGCAGAACGACGGTCTGCGCGGCTCCGCTCTGGGTCAAAAGCTGCACCAGAAACAGGCCCGTGAGAAGCAGAATGGCTCCTCTTCGCACGCCATCCCGGAGGCGGATCCACCGCCCACCCGGGACATCCAACTGAACGTCCAATCTCGACATAGTTCCTCCGCTCCCTCTGTTTGATCTCTTGGATCTTTATTGTTCTTTGCCGCCTGTCTGGCGTTCTATCAGCCTCTCTGGATCCTCTGGATCCGACACGGCAGAGATGACCACCGGGGGTCCATCGCGCGGCGCGTGATCGAATCTTAGTGACCGTCTTCAAGTACGAGACCGGAGCTGGCGGAGTTACATCTTTTCCCGGGGAAGAATTGTAAATCTCTGGTAAAAGAGGGGCAGCGACTCGTCGCGGGAAGGAGCCCGGAGCACAGATTGACAGGGTCCGCAGTTTGACGTAGCGTATCGACATCGTTCAGATGAGGAAGTCTCTGTTCCCGTGCGCCATTGGAGGGATCCCCCCGGCTCGACGTCAAAGCATCATCGGCCATCGCCCGAATCAAAGCCAGAGACAAATGAGCCAGGGCGCGACGGGGAGAGCGAATGTCCAATAGCGGATTGGGGAAGGAAGTGGGTGGGAACCATGCCGAGCTGGAGTCGAAGAACCGTTCTTTTCGCGTTGGTCATCCTTGGGGGACTGGCCGGCGCGGGGCCTGGGGGAAGAGCCATGGAGGAGAGAGCGTCGGGAAGCGAGGGAGCCCAGACTCCTTTTGAGCAGCGAGTGGAGCACCGCTACGCTGAGAACAAAGGGGTCCGGATTCACTATGCCGCGCTCGGCGAGCCGAGTGCGCCACTCATCGTCATGATTCACGGCTTCCCGGACTTTTGGTACACCTGGCGTCACCAGATGGAGGCCCTCTCGAAGGACTACTTCACCGTCGCCCTGGATCAACGGGGGTATAACCTGAGCGATCGGCCGAAGGGGGGCGAAGAGTACCAGATGGCGAAGCTGGTCGAGGACGTGCGGGCGGTGATTCGCGCCTGTGGCCGGGAGCGCGCGATCGTCGTCGGCCACGATTGGGGAGGGGCCGTCGCCTGGTCGCTGGCGATGATGTCTCCAGAGTCTGTCGAGCGCCTCATTATCCTCAATCTGCCCCATCCACGGGGACTCGCCCGCGAACTGGTGCGCAACCCTCAACAGCAGAAGAACAGCCAGTACGCGCGGAACTTCCAGCGTCCAGAGGCCCACCTCAGCCTCAAAGCCGAGCAGTTGGCAGCCTGGGTCACCGACCCGGCGGCAAAAACCCGCTACGTCGAGGCCTTCCAGCGGTCCGACTTCGAGGCGATGCTCCACTATTACAAACAGAACTACCCGCGTGAGCCCTACACCGAACCGACCAGTCCCGTCGTCAAGGTCAAGGCTCCGGTCCTGATGATCCATGGGCTGCAGGATTGGGCCCTGCTTCCGGGAGGGCTCAATGACACGTGGGAATGGCTCGAACAGGATTTGACGCTGGTAACCGTCCCGGGAGCCGGCCATTTTGTCCAGCAGGACGCCGCCGAGATGGTGAGTCGCAGCATCCGCATGTGGCTCAAGCGGTAGTCGCGGAGTCTCACGGGCCAGGAGCCCCGGCGAGAGTGGGATAAGTAGAAGAAGCTTGCATCAGGAGGAGATGGAACGATGAAGTTGGCGTTGCGAGGTGGAACACCGGTACGAACGAGCCCCTTTCCGGCCTGGCCGATCTACGATGGTCGGGAGGCGGCGGGGCTGCAGTCGGTGCTGGAGAGCCGAAACTGGGGAGGGTATCCCTGCCCGAACGACCTGGCGCGGGAGTTGGGGAAGCGGTTCGCGCAGGCGCACACCGCCAGGTACGGGGTGGCCGTCACCAATGGTACGGTCTCGCTCGAACTGGCGCTTCAGGCGGCTGGCATTGGGTATGGAGATGAGGTGCTGGTCCCGGCCTACACCTGGGAAGGAACGGCGGCAGCGGTCCTCTTTTCGGGAGCGACTCCGGTCTTCGTCGACGTCGATCCGGACACCTACTGTCTCGACGCGAACCTGATCGAAAGCGCGCTGACGCCGCGGACCCGGGCGATCATCCCGGTCCATCTCGGATTCCGCTTCGCGGATATGGACGCGATCATGGAGATCGCCAAGCGACATGAGCTCTTCGTGCTGGAAGATTGCGCCCACGCGCACGGGGGGCGCTGGAGAGACCAGGGCGCCGGCTCGATCGGCCACGCCGGCAGCTTCTCGTTCCAGACGAGCAAGTTGATGACCGCCGGGGAGGGCGGGATGGTCACGACCAACGACATCGACCTCGCCGACCAGGTGATCCGACTCGCCAACTGCGGCCGCCCGCCGCGGCGGGAGACGCGCGGCAAGCCGGAACTGGGCCACAACTACCGGATGACGGAGTTTCAGGCGGCGATCCTGCTGGCGCAGCTGGAGCGATTGGAGGAGCAGACGCTCCTGCGTGAGCGGCTGACGGCGCGACTCGAGACCGGGCTGGCGGGGCTTTCGGGGATCTCCTGTCTGCCGCGGGATGAGCGCATCACCCGACAGGCGAGCTACCACTATGTCTTCCGCTTCCACCCGGAGGCCTTCCCGGGTGTCCATCGCGACGCCTTCGTCGTCGCCCTCAAGGCCGAGGGGATTCCATGCGACGGGCGATTTTATGAAGCGGTCTACCGCTCGTCGCTCTTCGAGTTTTCGGCGGACAAATACCCGGGATGGGCGGCGGGGAGACACGAGTTCTCGTGTCCAGTCGCCGAACGGGCCGGGTATGAAGAGTCCGTCTGGCTTCCCCACCAGATCTTTCTGGGCGGAGAGCGGGAAGTGGACGACCTGGTGGCCGCCATTCGCAAAGTCGTCGAGCACATCGGCGAGCTGGCCCACTTCGAGGACGAGCGGATTCGGATCCAGGGAATGTCGCGCGCCCAACGGGCGCTGCTCGAGGTCAAGCCTCCCTACTGATCGTGGGAGTGAGAACCCGGGGGCTGCAACCGAAGAGTGTAACGGGAAAAGGGAGTCAACGATGAAACGATTGGGAATCGGGTTTGTGGGCAGCGGCTTTATGACCAGGTTTCACATCCAGTCCTTTGTCGGCGTACGGGATGGGGATGTGCGGGGGGTCTGGAGTCCGACCCGGGCCAACGCAGAGGCGGCGGCGGGGCTGGCGCGATCCCTGCGGGTAGGCGATTGCCAGGCGTACGGATCGATCGAGGAGATGGTCGCCGCCCCTGAGATCGATGCCATCTGGCTGTGCGGGCCCAATCACACCCGCATCGATAACCTGGAGGCGATCGTCCGGACGATCCGCAGCGGGAAGGGATCGCTCATTGGCATCGCGGTGGAGAAGCCGCTCGCGCGCAACGCGGCAGAGGCGGTCCGGGTCATCGAGCTGCTCGAAGAGGCCGGCGTCCTGCACGGTTACCTGGAGGACCAGCTCTTCGAGCCGGCGGTGACCCGGGGCCGGGAGATCCTCTGGCAGCGGGCGGCAGCCCTGACGGGCCGGCCCTACATTGCGCGCTGCGCGGAGGAGCACAGCGGTCCGCACGGACCCTGGTTCTGGCAGGGAGACCTCGGCGGCGGGGGAGTCCTCAACGACATGATGTGCCACTCGGTCGAACTCGCACGCTACCTGCTGACCGATCCGGCCAAACCGCGCAGCAGCGTGCGCCCGGTCAAGGTCTCGGCGACGATCGCCTGCCTCAAGTACTCCCGGCCAGAGTACGCCGCCCAGCTGCGGGAGACGATGGGGCCAGAGGTGGACTACCTGCGTCGCCCCTCGGAGGACTTCGCACGGGCGACGATCCACTATGTCGACGACGCCGGACTGCCGCTGATCGCCGAGGTGACGACCTCGTGGAGTTACGTCGGTCCGGGGCTGCGTCTCAGCACGGAGCTGCTCGGTCCGGAATACTCGCTCTCGATCAACTCGCTCCAGTCGAGCCTGCAGCTCTTCTTCAGCCGCCGCGTCAGCGGCAACGCCGGGGAGGATCTGGTCGAGAAGCAGAACGCCGAGCAGGGGCTCATGCCGGTCGTCCCGAACGAGGCCTCGGAGTATGGCTATGAGGCGGAGAACCGCTACTTTGCCACCTGTTTTCTCGACGGGAAACAGCCGGAGGTCAACTGTTACGATGGACTGGAGGTGACCCAACTGCTGATGACGGCCTACCGAAGCGCGGAGGAGGAACGGACGATCGCGTTCGACCCAGCGGCGATCACGGACTTTGTCCCGGCCGTGGCGCGGGGGACGTGGCGACAGCCACTCGGCTGAAACAGCCTGTCCGGGAGAGACGACTCCTGACTGCCCCGTGTGGATCGGGTACGACTGGCGGAAGGGGAAGGAGCGGGAAGGGATGAGGAGAGGAGAGGGCGTCGGCCATTGGTCGACAGCGGCGGCTGGGGCACGAGTCGAGGCCCGTGGTTGGCAAGCGATTCTGGGGCTGGCAGGGGGGGCAGGGGTGGCCGGGGGAGTGCTGGGCGTGCTGGTGTGGCTCTGGGCGCCGGAACGGACGCAGGCCACGGGCCTTGGCGTCGATTCCCTTCCCGCCTGGGAGATCACCCTCGAAGAGCCAACGGGGATCGATCGACGGGACCAGGAGGTCGTCAGCGTCAAGGCCGTGTTTGCGGCTGGAGAAGCGAGGGCGGAGCGGCTGCGCCTTCGCGCGCCCGGGGGAGAGATCCTGCGACCACAGCTCGTCGCGCAGAGTTCTCACGCCGACGGCTCCCTCAGGGAGGCGGAGATCCTCTTTCCGGCGACCCTCCTGCCCGGCGAACGTCCGGTCTATACGCTCTTCCAGGAGACAGGAAAATCGGCCCCGAGCCGGGAGACGGGCCAGGCGCC
>JBEIJP010000127.1:0-7273 GCA_040380245.1 Acidobacteriota bacterium
GCGGTCGACTTCGAGGAGGAGATGCCCCGCACGAGTGAGAGCCATCTCCTCTACGCGCGCCTGATCGGGACGATCGCGCGAAAGGAGGGGCTCCTGCCCTTCGATCGACAGGCGGTCGCCCGGGTCATCGAGCAGAGTTCACGCCTGGCCGAGGACGCCGAGCGGCTCTCGATGCACACGACGGCGCTCGCCGACCTTCTCCGGGAGGCGGACTACCTGGCTGGCAAGCAGGGGCAGACAGCCGTCAGCATCGCCCATGTCGAGCAGGCGCTCGCCGCACAGACGCGGCGGGCCGATCGCATGCGCACGCGCCATATCGAAGCGGTCACTCAAGGTACGATCCTCATCGATACGGAAGGCCGGCGGGTAGGACAGATCAACGGCCTCTCGGTCATCCAACTCAACCAGTTCTCGTTTGGGCACCCCACGCGCATCACCGCGCGGGTCCGGCTCGGCCGCGGGGAGGTCATCGACATCGAGCGCGAGGTCGCCCTTGGCGGACCGATTCACTCGAAGGGGGTGCTGATCCTCGCCGGGTTTCTTGGATCCCGCTACGCGATCGACTACCCACTCTCCCTCTCGGCCAGCCTCGTCTTTGAGCAGTCGTATGGCGGGGTCGAGGGCGATAGCGCCTCCTCCGCCGAACTCTACGCGCTGCTCTCGGCGCTGTCGGAGGTCCCTCTGCGTCAGTCGTTGGCGGTCACCGGGTCGGTCAACCAGCACGGGGAGATCCAGGCGATCGGGGGCGTCAATGAGAAGATCGAGGGCTTCTTCGATCTCTGCCGGGCGCGAGGGCTGACCGGAGAGCAGGGCGTGATGATCCCGCGGTCCAACGTTCGCCACCTCATGCTGCGACCCGACATCGTCGACGCCGTCAGTCAGGGCAAATTTGCCATTCACGCCGTGGCCACGATCGACGAGGGGCTCGAACTGCTGACCGGGATGCCGGCCGGCGAGCGTGACGCCGAGGGCAAATTCCCGATCGGCAGCGTCAACCAGCGGGTCGAAGTCCGCCTGATCGAATTGGCGGAGAAGCGGATCTCGTTCGGCCAGTCGACCAGGCCGGATGGCGAGAAGTAGTCGCCAGGCGCATCGATGGATCTAGCTGTCGAAGGGAAAGGGGGCGTCGATGAGGAGAGGGGAAGAGCGGCCAGAAGAACCGGTCGAGGCGCGGCAATTGCGGCGACTCTGCCTGGTCCTCGACTCGGCGACCCAGAGCCGGGTCTTGTTGCAGGCGGCAGTCCACCTCGCGGCAGAGCTGGGGGCCGAGCTGGAGGGGGTGCTGATCGAGGATGAGACCCTGCATCGATTGGCGGCGCAGTCCGATGTGGCCCACGTCAGCCGGCAGACGACCCTCTCGGAGCCGCTCTCGGTGGCGCGCCTCGAGCGGGAGTGGCGAGCCCAGGCCCGCCTGCTGCGGGAACGGTTGAGCGAACTGGCCGCACGCGAACAGGTCGTCTGCCATTTCCGGGTCGTGCGCGGTCTGTTGGAGCGCGAGATTCTGGCGGCGGCGGCGGAGGCGGAACACCTCGCCCTCTGGGGAGGGACTCCGCTCCTCGAGCATCTCCGCGAGGCGCTCGACCTGCTGCGTGTCCCGCCGATCCGGCTGCGCCGCGTGGCGGCCTCTGCCGCCCCGCTTCCGATGCGCCGACCATTCTCTTCGGCCGCGCTCCCTCCACGCATTCCCCCCGGCTCCGGGGGTGTGCTGCTTCTCAGCGGACAGAGCGGATCACTGCGCCGCAGCCTGCTCGAGGAGCTGCTGCGACGTCATGGAGTCCGCCCGATTCTGCTGGTGGAGTAGCGGGGCGTGGCTACCTCCCTTGCCGACCCTGACGCGATGAACCCCGATCGATCTTCCTCGTCTGCGCCCGACTCCCTCCCGCCCGAGGCACGGGTAGAGCTGCGCCGGGCCCTGCTGACCTGGTATGACGCCCGTTCGCCCGACTACCCGTGGCGGGGCAGTGGCGATCCCTACCGCGTCTGGATCTCCGAGATCATGCTGCAACAGACGCGGGTCGCGACAGTGGCGGGTTATTACCGCCGCTTTCTCGAACGCTTCCCGACGCTCGAGTCGTTGGCCGCCGCTTCCCTCGACGAGGTCCTGCAGGGCTGGGAAGGGCTCGGGTACTACTCGCGTGCCCGCCATCTCCATCGCCTCGCCGGGCAGCTGGTCGAACGGCGCGCCGGCGCTTTTCCGGAGACGCCTGAGGCCCTCTCCGCGTTGCCGGGCATTGGCCCCTACACGGCAGCGGCGATCGCCAGCATCGCTTTTGGCCAGCCCGCGGCAGTGGTCGACGGGAATGTCGCGCGGATCTTCTCGCGCCTCTTCGACCTGCCGGAGGAGATCGACCGCCCCGCAGTTCTCGACCGGATCCGTACCCAGGCCCAGTCGCTTCTCGCCGTCGACCGTCCCGGCGACTTCAATCAGGCGATGATGGACCTCGGGCGGACCCTCTGCACACCCCGTCACCCGGCCTGCGGCGCGTGCCCGATCGCCGCCTTCTGCCTCGCCCGACAGCGAGGAACGGTCCACCTGCGCCCCCTTCGTCGCGCCAGGCGTGCACGGCCCCTTCTGCGCGCCGCCGCCGCCGTCCTGTACGATCCTGAGGGGCGTCTCCTCCTTGGGCAACGTCCGCTCAAGGGGCTCTGGGGGGGACTCTGGGCCCTCCCGGGAGGGCTTTGCGATCCGGATGAGACCTGGTCAGGTGCCCTGGTCCGCTCCCTCGCCTTTCTCGGCGAACCCCTCATCGTCGAGCGTGAGATGGCGAGCGCCACCCAGGACCTCACCCATTTCCGGGTCCAGCTGCGGGCCTTCGCCTGCCAGCTCCCCTCGCCAATCCGGCCCCCTGCCTCCCCGGGGCCGATGTGGCAGTCGCTCGCCTGGGTCTCCCCAGACCAACTCGCCGACTACAGTATGGGCAAGGGGGACCGCCAGCTCGTTGAACAACTGACCGTCTGGCAGCCCCGCCTCTTTGAGGACCTGTGAGCCGAAGGCGAGCCCCTAGCCCCGCCCACGCAAGCGATAGGCGCGCTGATGGCCCGTTGCCGAATCGGTCAGCACGACTTCGATCGTTCCATTGGCGTCACACGTGTAGGTCTCTTCGATCACCGCGCTCGCCGGTTGCGGAAGACGCCTGACCTCGTCGATCCGGAAGGCTTCGCGTCCTTGCAGCGTCGGATCGTAGGGGAAGAAGACCTCGTCCCACGGCGCCAGGTCCCCCTTCGGTTGTCCGTACCCATCCAGCTGGCTGCATTCGAGGTAGCGGAAATGGCCCAGGTTGTGCGTTGGGCGATACCGCCGCGTCCGTACCAGCGGAGCTTCGTCGACGGTCGGCAGGAGCGTCTCTTTTTCGAAGAGCGGATCGAAGCTGATCGCCTGGCCATCGTTGAACTCCCGCCAGACGCCAAAATGGCGGGTGAACCGTTCCCGCAGCCGATAGCCACTCTTCCCGTCCGCCGCGATCGCCAGTCCGATCGCCGTCGCGGCATACGGAAACGGCGAGCGCCGCACATTCCGCCCGTACCGCTCGCGCAGCAAGCGCGAGACCAGCGGCAGATCGCTCGATCCTCCCACCAGGTAGACCGCCGCCGTCTGCTGAAGATCGACGCCTATCTCGCGGGCGGAGTTGCTCATGACCGTCTCCATCGCCTCGATCGTGCTCTCGATCAACGGACGACAGGCGTCGTAGAACTGCTGGACCGGGATGGTCACCTCTCCAGCTCCCGCGATCCCCGTTCCGAGGTCGAGGGTGATTCGGCGCGAGTTGGCGTGGAGCGACTCCTTCTTGTGTCGACACTCGTCGAGCAGGGGCCTCAGCTCTTCGTCCTCGACCCGCTCGATCCCCGCCTCGGCCAGCGCGAGATCGAGCAGGATGATGTCGAAATTGTCCCCTCCCAACCTGGCGATCCCCTCGCTGCTCAGCACCTCGTGGTTTCGCTCAACCAGGCTGATGACTGACGAATCGAAGGTTCCGCCTCCCAGGTCATAGACGACCAGGTTCTCCCGCCTGGCGTTTCCCCCGCTCTGGGTCAACAGGTGCGCGTACTCGATCCCCGCCGCTGTCGGTTCGTTGATCATCCCCTTGACGTCAAATCCCGCCCGACGGAAGGCGTCGAGCGTCAAAAAACGCTGGTTACTGTTGGCATTGGCCGGAACCGAGATCATGACCGCCATCTTCTCCCGCGCCTTGATCCGCAGGTTGGAGCGCCCCAGCAGGTCCTGTCGTAACTGGCTCAGGAACCCGGTCAATAGTTCGACCGCTGAGCGCTGGCACGTCCCGATCCGAATCGTCTCCCCATGACCCATCTCTCCGAGCAGCCGCTTGAAGGAACGCAGGACTGTCCAACCCTCGTCGCGCTGTCTCGCTTGCGCGTCGAGGCCATAGACCACCTCCTCCCCCTTCGCCGCGACAAGCGATGGATACCAGTTCAGGATCTGGTCACTCTCCGCGCCGTCCACCTCCCTTCCCGCCTGAAAGCTGATCACCGGGTAGTTCCCCCGATCCACCGTCGCCACCACCGTTCGTGTCGTCCCGAAATCGATTCCCAATCGAACCATAATGCTGTCTTCTCCTCTGGACTCTTCCCTGTTGTGCCGGCGCTTCCCAGGCCGGCTCCAATCGAAGAGGCCACATCCGCCTGCACTCCCCGCTCACACGCCGTGGACGCCCTCGGAATGGACGCGGATTGATGAAAGTAAGAAAAGAACATCTCATCCTGGGAAGCCGCAGCCATTCTACGCTATCGATCGCGACGCCCGTACGCCTGCCCCTCAGCTCGATCGTTGGAGAGATCTGAGGAAGACGGGCCGCGTCGTCTCCTGTTTTGTTGTGCCCCAATGCCCAGCCACTCTTTTCCTCCCCGATGCTTCCATGTAGAATGAGATCTTTGCTTTTTCATTCTTCTTTTTTTCATTCTTCCATAGGGTTGATTGGCCTGATTGGCCTTCGATACAGTCGGATCTTTCTCGGCGCTGACCAGTGCCCGAGGAGGACTGTCGACACGGGGATTCTTCAAGATGATTACCATCGGCATTCATTACAACGGGACAGTCGCGGTTCTGGATTTAAAAGGGAAATTTATCAAGGGGCAGGGGGGACATCAGCTGCAGATGCTGGTCAATAAGGTCCTCACCGCTGGGTCGACCAAGATTCTGCTCAACCTGACAGAAGTTCCAATGATCGACAGCATGGGGATTGGGGAGATCGTTCGGGCCTTCAACCAGGTCAGGGAAGCTGGTGGGACTCTCAAGCTGGTAGGGACGACCGATCGGGTCTATGGCGCACTCCGCATCACCCAACTGCTCGACCTGATCGCCAGCTTTCCGACCGAGGCCGAGGCCGTCGCCAGTTTTGGGAAAGAGAAACGGGGAAGGCCTCGCAAGAAACCTCTCCCCGATCCCGCCGGGCCGGCCTCCGAGGAAGCGGAGGCCGAAGACGATGATTGAGCCGCTGGGCGGGCTCAATTGCGCCGGGTGACGGCGTAGTAGCCCTCTTTGTGCTGTACCTTGAGCGTGGGAAGTCCACGGGGAGGTTTGACCTGGACCTTGATCTTGTGCCACTGCCCATCCCGTTTGACGTTGGTGGGGGTGTAGCCAAGGCTATACTGATGGCGGAGTTCGAGCGCGATGCGGGTCGTGGCATCCTCGAGCTCCGCCGCAGAGCGCGGGAAGAATGCCTTGCCGCCGGTCACTTGCGCGATCTCTTCGAGGATGGCCTGGCCTTGCAGGTCGAGTGTTCCCCCAGCCGCCCCTCCGAACTCGACAATCCCGATACAGTAGATCTGGACGCCCGCCTCGCGGAGCAGCTTGCGCAACTCTCCGTAGGTGTACCGCGAGGAGTTGTCCTGCCCATCTGAGATGAGAAGAAGGGCCCGCTTGGTGTGGCGACCCTGCTTGACCTTCTCGATACCCAGGTAGGCCGCGTCGTAGAGGGCGGTCTGCCCTTTCGGGTCGACCAGCGTCAGCTTGTTGACGAGCGTGTCTCCGTCCGAGAACTCGGCGATGAGGTCGGCCCGCTGATTGAACCCGACCGGAAGAAGTCGTCCTCCTGGTGGCTGGTCTCGACGAAGGCCCGCAGGGAGTCCCGCGCGCGATCGAGCTTGCCCTTCATGCTTCCCGAAACATCAAAGACGATTCCCAGGCTGACTGGCACGTCGTCATCGTTGAAGAACTCGATCGACTGCTTGACCTTGTCCTCGAAGAGCTCAAAATGTTGCCGATCGAGCCCGGTCACCAGCCGGTTGTAAGGATCTGTCACCGTCACCGTCAAGGTCACCAGATCGGTGTCGAGTTTGATCCGTTCGTCCTGGCCAGGGTTCTGACCAGTTCCAGGACTCGACGGGGACGCAGTGGGTGGGGTAGGGCGCGGCGTGGCCGTGGCTGTCGGCGGAGCCGGCGAACTGACCTCCGGCGTCTGGGCAGAGGCCATCCCGAGGCCACCTGCCAGCAGCTGCACCGCGATGAGAAGGCCAGAGAACAAGATCCAAGCCGAATCCCGCCGTGAATACGCAACAAACAACCGACTCCTCAAGGCGCCCTCCTTTCAATCACAATCAATCGCTCCCAATCACGAGTCGACACGCCCGGTTGAATCGATCGTCGCTGCCTGCGCCGCTTCCAGCTCACCTGGCTCATTCGACTTTCCCCCCTCCCGTCTTTCGCAGGGGAAGGGAAGCCACGCGACAATCAGGCGCGGTAGGCGATCCCGTCGGGCCTCTTTCATCGATCCTTCCTTAGCAAGACAGGCATAAAACGGGAAAATTGTAGCACAGGGGAAGAGGCCTGCAATCGCCCATCATCGGCACGAGGGAAAAGGAAGAAAATCGACAACGAATCGCGAGACTTGGCTCCCGCTCAAGGTCGGAGAGGGATCGGTTGTTGACCGTTCTGGTAGAGAAACCCTGTCTGTCGATCCAGCAACTGGTACTCGAGAATGGCCGGCCCACGGAGGGAGGCTGGCAGCGAGATGACGAGGGGGAGCGGCTCGGACGACCCAGAGACCTCCATCTCGGTCCGGTAAAAGTGCCGTCCATCCTCCCCACGACCGTCGATCACCAATCGGTAGCCCGCACTGGCGCCTCCTCGGATCACGACCCATAGCCGGAGGGACTCTCCTGGCTGATACTCTGTCCGGTCGAATTGGAATGGTCCCACCTCACCCAGCACCGCCTCTTCCCGGTCCATCAAGGCAACCAGGGAGACTTCGCCGGAGAGGAGAAGATCCCCCTGCGCACTTCTGAGGGTATAGCGGATCGGGTGGGGATCCGTCGAGCC
>JBEIJP010000128.1:0-7255 GCA_040380245.1 Acidobacteriota bacterium
TCGAAGGAAATGATCTCGAGCGCCTTGCCACCCTGCACCCAGCCGACATAGACATCGTCGTTGAAGTAGAGAGCGCGAGGAGTTTTCGGCGTGATGCGGCGTGTTTGGAAACTGGTCTTCGAGAAGACCAGTGACTGGGAACTGATGGGAATGTCGAGCAGTTCGAGCACCGATCGAAGATATCCTCGACCAGGCTCATAACAGAGCGTCGTCTCTCCACGGTCGAGCCGCTGTTGCAAACGCTGAACCGGATCATTGACGGGAGTGGTCCGGTACTGGATCGGCTCCTCACTGAACGGAATATAGCCTTGATTACGCACGGCAATCTGCGCCAGCACAACACCGGCCAGCAGTGTCAGGCCGAGCGTCAGACCGCACACTACACGCCTTCCAGATTCAATTGCTCGACTGATCATTCTCCCCTCCCGAACAGGTCTCGACGACACTTTTGTCTAGTGTGGACCCCCGACTGTTTTGGGATTTGTCGAGGATCCACACGCTCTGGTCCTGGTTCAGCGCGAGCCAGTCTCCGCTGGAGCTGACTGGCGGGTGATATCGTTGTCGTGCAACAGTCGTTCAATCTGCTCGGTAAACTCGCGCCTGAGCTGCTCATGGAATGGGCCGCTGGCCGGGGCGGCGAATCCGGCGTGAACCGCCTTGACCCGACCATCGCGACCAATGAAGAAGGTCGCGGGCCACGTGTTGAGGTTGAGCGCCTGCGGGACCTTCTCCCACATCTCCGCCGGCGCGCCAGCCAGGAGGTAGGTGTATTTTACGCCGTATTTGCTGACAAAGGCTTTCGCCCGAATCAGCTCTTCCTGCTGCTCGGGCTCCTCGAAATCGAGGGCGACGATCTCCAGTCCACGGCTGCGATACTGTCGATCCAACTCCACCAGGTAGCGCGCTTCGTCGTGGCAGTTGGGGCACCACGTCCCGGTGACGACGACCAGCAACGCCTTGTTGGTGAAACGCTGGTCGGTGTTGGAGACCAGGTTGCCGTCGAGGTCGGGGAATCGGAAGGTGAAGACCTCGTTTGGATCCCGGAGCGTAGTGTGCGTCCACGGATTTGACGGGTCCTCGATCCCCCTGGCGCGAGCAACGTCCGGGCGGTAGGCGGTCAGTCGACCGCGGTTCGGACCGCCACCCGCCAGCGACAGATCGAGCGAGCCATCCTCGGCCGGGACGATCTCCAGACGCAGTGGTCGGGAAGCGTCGAAATGGCCAAGCACGAATCGGTCCTTGCGCCAGCCGCCCGTCAGTGCGCCCGTGTCGCCGTCGATCCGCAGAATCGCCGCGGAGAGTTCGGGCCCTTTCTGGCTGACGACCAGACGCCAGGACTTCTCGCCCTTGCTGGTCTCGCGTGGAACGATCCATAGGCCTTCGATCGAGGGCACATTGGCCGTCTCGATCGCCTCCGGACGATAGCGGCTGGCGGTAAAGAGGTTGCCGACGGCATCCTTGTCATTGCGTAACTGCACCCGCCCCTCGAGTCGTCCTTCCTTGAGATTGGCGGAGATCTTCGTCAGGTAGTGGTCGAACCGGATCCGCAGCACTCCCTTGTCAAAACTCGCGCTGGTCGAGGTCTGACGTTCCTCGCCATTGAAGAGGGTCGCTTGCAGCGTGTTGCCCTTACGCCCCAGGTCGAGTCGAAACGGAATCGCCGCGTCATTGACCGTCACCGTCCCCTCCCAGCGACCTTCCAGCGTTTGGCCAGGAGATGGCGTGGACGATTGGGCCCTCGCCAGTTGGTGACTTATCCCGGCACAGAGCAGCAACAGGATGGTGGAGAAGATCAGGCAGGCCTGTCTGGATCGTCGAAAATTTGCTAGCATCAGATTGCTCCTTTCAGTTTTCCATGATTGAGAGCAGGGAGGTCGCGCCTTGGCTTGCCGGCTCCGCGCGCCCTCCCCACCTTGTTTCTGCCTTCCGACGTCAAAAGAGAATCTTCAACGCCAGTTGCACATTGCGAGGCTCGCCCAGGCCTACCCCAGGCGCGCTGCTGCCATTCCGGGTATTGGTCAACAGGCCAAAGCTGCCGGAGGAGAAGTTGGTCACCGGGTTGGCCCAATTGACGAAGTTGAAGAGATTGAAGAGTTCAAAACGGAACTGTGCCCTGACCTTCTCGGTAATCTCCGTCGTCTTGAAGACCGAGACATCGACTGTCTTGAAGCCTGGCCCATAGAGCGCGTTGCGTCCAAGAGAGCCAAATTTTCCATCAAAGAGCGCGCTACCAGTCGCATTGCGCGGTACACTGAAAGCGGCTGGATTGAGATAACGAGTGCCACTCCTTCCGACAGCCGGATCTCCGATCAGATCGACGCGGTCATTGCCATCCCCACTCAAACTTCGGTTGTAACCAGCGGTAATGTTGATCGGGGTACCCGTGTTGAAGGCGAGAATGGAATTGACCTGCCAGCCCTTGACGAGTCGATCTGGCAGCGACCGGAAAAAGACCGGAATGTCATAGGTAAAGCTGCCACGAAAGGTATGGCGCACGTCGAACCCGGAGTTGCCACGATCATTCCTGACATCGTAGCTGTTGGCCGGAAGCGTGTTGCGCGCATCCGATGAGGTATCGATCGAGTGGCCGAACGTGTAGGCGAAACTGCCCGAGAGACCATGCCAGTTGTTCTGAACCAGCGAAATCTGCAGGGAGTTGTAACTGGACGTCGCGGATGTCTCGAGCTGGCTGATCGAACCAAAGTTCGGGAATCGCGCGTTGAATGGACGACGCGACTGGGTCGTCCCCGACGTGCCGGGGAGCGGCGCGTTGATGTTGCGGGTGAACGCCAGCTTACTGCCCAGACTGCCGACGTAGCCGATCTGCAAGACCGAGGATGAGGCCAACTGCCGCTGCAGATTGACATTGAAGTTGTGGACGTAGGGCGAGCGAAAGTTCTGATCAACCGCAAAGACCCCAAACGGAGGGGCGGGATTGGCCGTCCCGAAGACCGGTGTATCCCTCACCAGGTTGTAGGCGCCCAGACTCAGACTGAAGACTGGAAGCCGGCCCCCCGGGTTGTTGCCCAGTCCCGAGGCCGCGCCGTTGCCCCCACCATTCGAGGTAAAGAACGAGATCGCGGGAATGTCGTAGAAGAGCCCATACCCGCCACGCAGCACGGTGCGTCCGCTCTTCCCTACTCCGTAGGCGAATCCGACGCGGGGCGCGAGGTTGTTGAAGTCCTGACCGTACAATCGCGGAATCTCTTTGCCCACTTCCACCAGCCCCCGGTCCGGGAGAAAATTGGTCAGCGCCTTCTCCACGTCAGAGAGGACCCCGTTGTAGGTGTAACGGGCTCCATAGTTGATCGTCAGACTCGGCGACAGCTTGTATGTGTCGTGAAAAAAACCGTCTGCGGAATACTGCCGATAGTTCCGACGCGGGTTCCCGCGAACGATCTGCGCGCCATTGACCGGCGTCGTGAAGCCTGCCAGAAAATCGGCCACCGCCCGTTCCGCAACTGATAAATTGTTCCAGGGTCCACGTGTTCCATCAAAATTGAAGACCCCACGCTTGCGGCTCTCGTAGAAGATATCCAGCTTGGCGGCACGAAACTCACCGCCCAGTTTGATTTGATGGTTTCCCAATTCCCAACTGAGCGTGTCGGTGATGTGCCACGTCGTATCGACCCGCCCCGCGGGAAGAATCCCGGTCCCGCCCACCAGACTGAAGCCGGTAATGTTGATCGTCGGTGGACCACTGATGGCGACGCCGGTATTCAACCCCAGCGAGGATGGATTGGCGCTGATATCGACAATGTCGAATGTCTGCTTGAAGTAATTGACGCCCACTACCAGCTGATTGAGCAGATTGGAACTGAAGATGCTGTTCTGTACCAACGAATAGTTGTGCATCCGACTCGGCGCGACTTGAAAATAGGGACGAAAGAACGACCCCCCGTCATAGGCGGTCTGATCTCCCGTACCTCCAAAATAGCGCAGTGAGACATTGTGGCTGTCGTTGAACTTATGATCGATCTTGGCGATTCCGTTGTCGCTGATGTAATCGTTCTCATCGGTACTCACCAGATTGTTGACGGTTGCCGGCAACCCTTTGACATACGACGGATAGAGCGAGAGAAGACGGTTGGAGACCTCGCTCACGGGCACATTGAATTGAGCAAGGATCGCCCTGCCGCGCGCCGCCCAGGCGTCGGAGAGGGCCGTCGTTCGAAGTGAGTTGGCAGCCGTCGCCCGCTGTCCCTCGAAGGTCAGGAAATAGAAGGTCCTGTTTTTGAAGATTGGCCCGCCCAGCGAAAAGCCATACTGATGGTTGCGAATCTTTGAGGGACGACTACCCGGTGGGGCGACGGGCGAGGGCTTGGCAAAATACTCATTGCGGTTGAAATAGTAGAGACTGCCGTGAAGATCGTTTCCGCCGGATTTGATCACCAGGTTGACCGCTCCTCCGCTGTTGCGACCAATCTCGGCGCTGGCCCCGGACTGGATCGCGAACTGATCGATCGCTTCCACCGGCAACAATGTACCCGCGATTCCGGAGACCCCGCCCTGGTTGACTGCCGAGGTGTTTTGAAAGGCGTCATTGTTGTCCGCGCCATCAATCTGGTAGTTGTTGCCCCGCGCCCTTGACCCATTGATCGAACCGGCAATCGTCACTCCCGGCGCCAGCTGTACCATCTGCCGAAAATCACGCCCGTTCAAAGGCAGATCCTGCACCTGTCGCGGTGCAACGATCCCGGTCAACGCGGTCGATGCGGTGTCGAGTCGCACCACGGCCCCGGCCGAGATCTCGACAACCTCGCTCACCTGAGCGACTGAAAGCTGCAAATCTACCCGGGTGATGGTGGAGACCGTCACTTGCACGTCATTGACGCGCTGTGTCTGGAATCCCTGATGTCCAACCTCGATCGTGTAGAATCCCAGCGGGAGTTCCGGAATCGTGAACTCGCCGCTGGCGGATGTCTCCGCCGTCCGCACCGCTGCCGTCGACCTGCTCGTTACCTTGACGGTCACGCCAGTAATCGCCGCGCCAGTGTTGTCGGTCACGATTCCAGAAATCCCCCCGCGAAATGTCTGAGCCGCAGCGCCCGCACCCATGACTGCCGTCATTCCAACCACCAGAGTAAACGCGAATAATGAATGCCAGGCCTTTTGAAATCTCGCTTGCACCTGATTCTTGGTCATTGTTGGTCTCCGCTTCCCGCTAATCTGCGTCTTGAATCGATTTTGAATCTGAGATGTGCGGCAACCAGCCAACTGGCATCCACGAAGAGACAGCGGATCCCTGCCCAGGAACAGAAACGCCCTGTGCCAAAAGAATGAGCACAGGGCGTGATAGATCCGGATAGGGTATTCCCGTGACTCTTTAGCAGTATTTTATCGTGGAGCAAGTTGTCTTAAATCGCCACACTAATTGTCAATGGATACGCGTCGGATAGTCAGGAGGGGATAACGCAAAAGCCCCCCACCGCTAAACGGCGAGGGGCTTGGAGTCGGGCTGAACGTTGCAACGTTCGAAAGCTTGGGAGACTGCAATCCTCAGGCTGTTTAGCGCTTTGTTTTACGTGGAGCAATTTGCCTTAAATCACCACGGTCTTTCCGACGGGGCGAAAATTACAACAGCCATTCCTTCGTTGTCAACAGAAAAAATCACGATGCTCAAAAAATCTTTCGTCCGGGAGGCTGGCCGTTGGTCGTCGAGGGTCGCCTGTCGGCGCTCTCCCCACGACGTGGCGCACGCGTGGCGTTGGCAGAGAGATTTGACCGACAAGGGCGGTTGCGGTTGACAGCCAGACAGAAGGGGGTAAACTCTTGCCCTGTCCGCCGCTTCGTCGTCGCCAGCAGTTTCACGACAATCCGAGGCGCCACGCTTTGGAGCTGGGGATCGAGTAGACTTCCCGATCCTGCCGGCGGACCATCGATGCCAACACTGTGATCTTCTCTGTTACATTGGTTATTCCTGTGTCCGGAACGCGACAGTTACAATTGGGCAAACATATGAAAAAAGAGAATAGACTTGCCGTTCTTACCTTGTTGGGAATCATTCTTCTCTCCGCTCCGGCCTCCGCGCAGACGGCGGCCGCCAATCCCGAGGCCAGGCTGAAGGAACTGGGAATTAAATTAAAGAGGCCCGCCCCTCCTTCGGCCAATTTTATCCCGGCGGTCAAAGTGGGCAACCTTGTCTTCCTCTCCGGGCAGGGACCGGTCAAGGAAGATGGGAACTTTATGATCGGCAAGGTGGGCAAGGAGTTCACGCTGGAGGAGGCGAAATACGCGGCGAGGTTGACCGGGATCAGCCTCCTGGAGGCGCTCAAGGCCGAGTTGGGAGATCTCAATAAAGTGAAGCGAATCGTCAAGGTGCTGGGAATGGTCAACGCGGTGCCGGAGTTCGACAAGCACTCGCAGGTGATCAACGGTTTCTCCGACTTGATGGTCGAGGTGTTTGGCGAGAATGGGCGCCACGCGCGATCGGCGGTTGGAATGGGCTCGTTGCCACGGAACATCCCGGTCGAGATCGAGATGATCGTCGAACTGAAGAATTGAGCGGTCGCGTCTCTTCCCACGATAGGAATCAACACGGAGTAATCGTCATGAAACGTCGAGAGATGATCAGGTACTTGTCGGCCGCGCCGTTGGCGGGAGGATTGGCGGGTCAGGCGTTGGGCGGTGACCCGGGCGAGCCCACAGCCGCGCCGCGGGAAGCATCGGCGGCGGGAGGGCGCGACCTGATCCAGGAGCTGGGCCTCAAGACGTTCATCAATGCCGCCTGCGTCTGTACCTCGCTGACCGCCTCGCTCATGCCGCCCGAGGTGACGCAGGCGATCGTCAAGGGAGCCGAGGAGTTTGTCCTCCTGAACGATGTGCTCGACCAGGTCGGAGCCCGAATTGCCGCGCTCTGCCACGCCGAGGCGGCGACGGTGACCGCCGGTTGCTGGTCGGCGCTGGTCCAGGGGCTGGCCGGAGTCATGACCGGAATGGACCGGCAGAAGGTGATGCAACTGCCCAATGTCGAGGGGATGAGGTCGGAGGTGATCATGCAGCGATCGCACGCCACCGGCTACCATCAAGCCCTCACCAATACCGGCGCGAGCATTGTTCTGGTGGAAACCCGGGAAGAGGTCGAAGCCGCCATCAACGAGAAGACGGCCATGCTCTGGTTTTTGAACCGGGAGCTGTCCAAGGGCAAGCTGAACTACCAGCAGTGGGTGGAGTTGGGGAAGAAGCACCGCATCCCGACGATGATCGATATCGCTTCCGACGCCCACCCGGTCGACAATCTCTGGAAGTTCAACGA
>JBEIJP010000129.1:0-7215 GCA_040380245.1 Acidobacteriota bacterium
CGACTGATCCCCCCTTACCTCCAGGTCAAAGACGCGCAGGGACAATGGCAGACCGTCCTTTCCCAGATGGGCTTTCCGGCAGGCCTGCCCAAAACGATGACGGTCGATCTGACCGGCAAGTTCCTGACTCGCGATCGACGCGTCCGGATCGTCACCGGGATGCGCATCTACTGGGACCAGATCCTCGTCGACACCTCGACCCGCAGAGAGCCCCTCCGCACGACGACCCTTGAGGTCGCCTCCGCCGACCTGCATTGGCGAGGCTTCCCCCGCGAGTACTCTCCCGACGGCCGCCTGCCGCGCCTCTACGACTACCGCACCATCGATCCCGTCGCCCCTTGGAAGACCCACCTCGGGAACTACACTCGCTACGGCGACGTCCGCGAACTGCTGCTTGCCCCTGACAACCGCTACGTCATCACCCGCAACGGCGATGAGCTGCAGGTCGATTTCGACGCCCGACGCCTCCCCCACCTCCCCCGCGGCTGGAAGCGCACCTTCCTCCTCTACACCAACGGCTTCGGCAAGGACATGGATCTCCACTCCGCCCGCCCGGAGACCATCGGAGAACTCCCCTTCCACGGGATGAAGGCCTATCCCTACTCGGGCCGGGAGGGCTACCCCCTGACGAAAGAGACGATCGACTACCTCGATCGCTACAATACCCGGACGATCACCCCGCTGCTCGGACGCCTGCGATAGAACCTCGCCGCCCCACTGCCCCTCGCGTTCTCCAACGCCGGCAGTGGGGCGCGCCCGCGCCACTACCTCTCCCAGAAAAAAAGAAGTCCGGGAAAGTTGAAGGCACGTCTCGGGCTCTCCCGACAGACATGATCCTTCCACCCTTCCCCGGACTCTCGAAAAGACATCGTCGACTGATCGACGATTAGAACGAAATCCGACCCGAGAACTGAATCTGCCGATTGGTTCCCAGCCCGACCGTGCGGCTCACCGTTCCATTGAGCAACCCGAAATTGCCCACGTTGTTGCTCGTCTCGCTGGTGTAGGTGAAGGCCTGACCTGGTTGCTGCGAGGTGAGCGCGCTCCCGAGATTGTTCGGCAGAATCGCGGGAGGATTGCTGAAGTTTGTGCGATTGAAGAAGTTGTAGATCTCTGTCCGGAAATCGAGCAAAATCTTCTCGGTAATCTGGAACCGCTTCTGGAAGGTCATGTCGACCTGTTGGAAGCCGGGCCCGTAGAAGGCACCCCGCGAAAGATTTCCGTAGGTGCCGGGTCTCGGAATGGTGAACGCGGCCGGATTGATGAACCGCTGATCACCGACCGAGATATACGGATCGACGCCGGAGATCCGGTCCGGCCGCCGCGTATTGCGCGTATTGTTGCCGCCCGGCGTGTTGATGACCGCGACAAAGCCGGATGGCAATGGCGCCGTCGAGCTGATCGTCCCGGGGAGCGTACGAACAAATCCATTCGGAAAGGTCGTCGTCCCTTCGACGCAGCCCGCCGTATTCCGACACTGCATCACCAGGTCCGGTCGTGTGATCCGAATATCGAGGGGTGTCCCGGTGCGGAAGTTGTAGACAGTCGAGAGCGACCACCCGCCAAAGAGAGTGTCCGCCGCACCAGACAATCAAAGCGCCTTGCCCTTCCCGATCGGCAACTCGTAGACCCCGGTGATATTTCCGGTGTGCCGGATATCGAAGGTATTGTTGCCGCGTTCCCCGTTGAAATTGAACGGATCCTGAGCCGTCTGCGCCTCGTTGGAGCCCTGCGTGGTTCCAATGCTGTGGCCCCACTGGTAGTGGCCACCGAGTGTCAGGCCAGACGTAAATCGGCGATTGATCGTCAACTGCATGGCGTTGAAACTATCGCGGCCACCGCTTGTCTTGAAGTCCATCTCGCCAAACGGGCTGAGCACCGCTCCGACGCTGTCGATGATGTTGCCATTGCTGTCGAGCGCTTTGTTGAGCAGGCTGAATTGGCGAACCTGGCGAACGGCTGTCACCCGCCCCTCGGCGTTGACGATATTGACGATGCCAACGCCACTCGGCAGAGCCTGTCCACTGGCGATCGTCGCCACGCCAGGAAGGATGACATTGGTGATGTTGCGCTGGAAGAGGTTGCGGCCCTGGCTGCCGACATATGCCAGCGTCACGACCGTGTTGCCGGGCAACTGATGCTGGATCGACATTCCATACTGCCCCACGCGCTCGGGCACGTTGTAACCGTTGATGTCATAGACGCGAGGCGCGAAATTGGTCACCGGCAACGTGACGGTCGAGACTCTCGTCGGGGTTGTCGAATCGATACCGCCCGCGATGCTGGTCGTGCTGCGCAAGACGTTCGACTCGATCGGCTGGATCAGGTCCTCGAACTGACCAGGGCCATAGTAGAGCCCACCGCCGGCGCGAATGACCGTCCGTCCCCCGAGAAACTCCGGCGCCCAGGTGAAGGCGAGGCGAGGGCCCCAGGCGTTCCGGCTGGCTTGGTAGAAGGGCAGCGTCGGATCCTGGAACTGCCCGGTCCGCGCGTCGACCACCACCGCGCGTCCATCCCGCTCTTTGACTGGTGAATAGTACTCGTACCGAAGACCGTAATTGACCGTGAAGTTGGGGCGAATCTTCCACTCATCCTGGGCATATCCAATCAGGTAATGCTGGCGGGCGGAGTGGTCGCCGGTCGCGGTGCGGGTCACGGTGGTAATCGGACTGGTCGCCACCCGGAATGATCCAGCCGCCGACATATCCCCGATAAAGGCTGCCGTCAGGTTCTGGTTGAGCGCAAAGTCACGCAGACTCCCATAGCTGTACTGCGTTCCTCCCAGCTGGTCAAAGTCGACGGTCAGCAGTCGACCTTCAAACCCGACCTTGATTGCGTGGTTGCCCCGCGTAATCGCCACGCTGTCGATGAAGCTGTAGCTCGCCGGACTGATCGGCTGCGCCCGACCATTCCCCGCGGAGGATTGGCGAGTCAACCCGCCAGGACTCGAAAAGCCAGTCGCGGCTCCCCCGTTGACCCCCGGCTGCACAATGCCGCCTGTCAGGATGAAGGCACTCTTCGAGAAGTCGATGGTCGAATTGGCGACCGCTGGAAAAGAGGTCGAAAGGGTCGAAGGCGCCCGGTTGATCCCAAACTTGAACTCATGCACGAAGCTCGACCCAAAGTTCGAGATCGAAGCCACCAGGTTGTCCGGCTTCTGATCGGCCACCAGCAACCGCCCCGTCAGGCCGTCCGGCGAAATCAACTGGCCCGTGTTCCGCTGGTACCGAAAATAGGCATTGACGCTCTGGCTGATCCGCCCATCCACGCGGACACTGATCGCGTCCTCGTCCAACTGGGCGACCCGCGCCGCCTGCACCAACTGTGCCGAATTGTTGATCCCGCCAATGTTGGATCGCGCGCCAGTGCCAATCGGGAACGCGTTGATCGCGCCAGTCGCCCGCAGCGCCTGGATTCGGCTCAAGCCTGCCTGGGCGTCTGCTGTGCTGATGTTGAGCTGACCGCGAGCTGTCTCTCCCCGCGCGTCCGCCGTGCCATAAAAGTTGATAAAGTCCCGCACGAAATCAGAGGGCGTCGATTCGATGATGTTGAATCCAGCCCGCTGCCGGAGACCCTCGTAACTGCCAAAAAAGAAGAGCCGGTCCTTGATCACCCGTCCGCCAAGGCTGCCGCCAAACTGGTTCAACCGCAACTTCGACTTTCCGTCGCGATCGAAGAAGTTCCGAGCGTCAAACTTGTCGTTCCGGAGATACTCGAAGAGCGCCCCGTGGAACTCATTGCTGCCGCTCTTGCCAATGACGTTGATCTGCCCACCCGTTCCCGTTCCGTACTCGGCCGGGTAGTTGGACGAGTCGACCCGAAACTCTTGAATGTTCTCCAATGACGTCTGCAACCGGAACTGCGAGCCCTGCACTGTCAGGTATCCCGGCGAGGCGTCCCAGATCGCGGTCGCTTCCACTCCATCCAGTTTGTACCCATTCTGCTGATTCGATCGGGCGTTGAACCGAATCTCATTGAAGTTGCCGCTTCCAATATTGGTCGCCCCAGGAGTCAGCAGCTGCAACTGCGAGAAGTTGCGGCCATTGACAGGAAGCTCCTTGACCTCCCGCTCCGTCACATTGACTCCGAGGCGGTTCGAGCTGCTGTCGACCGTCGCGGGCATCTCACTCGCGACAATGTTGATTGCCTCCGCCGTGATCGCGCTCGGCTTGAGAACGATGTCGAGCGATCTGGTCTGACCGACCCCCAGGACGACATCGGTCACCTTCGCCTCGGCAAACCCATCCGCGGTGACACTCATCGTGTAGACACTCGGACGAAGCTGCGGGATGGAGTAGTTTCCATCAGCCGATGCGACAGCCGACCGGTCGATAGTCAGCGCCGCCGATCGGATCCTGATCGTCGCCCCGGGAATCACGGCTCCCGTCTCATCCTTGATCACCCCTTCCACCCTCGCCAGATCCTGCTGCGCAAAGGCGGCGACGTGCATCCCCCACCCCAGTGCCAGGCACAGCCCCAAAAGCAGGGCGTGGCGCCACCGGAACCTCTCTCCTCGTTCCATACTCTTCTCTCCTCGTTTATTCGACACTGCGTCGATAGATGCTCCCTCTCGGCACACTTCGGCGTCCCTCCGCGCGTGAGTGGATCGGCTGCTGGTTGTCCAACCAAGAGTAGTAAGGGCGGGATTCTAGCGGGGTGTCGTTAAGACGAAGTCAGCGGAACGTAAAATCGGTCTCAAGTGGAAGAGAAGTTCTGGCGGAAAAATAGGGGGATGCTCGCGCTTTCGGATCCGCGCGGGTCGAGGGAGTCCCTGCACGCGGTGGAGGAACTCGAACGGACGATCGCGGGTCAAAGCAAGTTGGCCGGCAGGCGGCCCATTACCAGGGCCGAATACAGCACCACCGCCCTCACTTCCAACCCTTGATCAGGCTGATATCTCCGAAGCGATTGGCGACATAGGCGACCGCAATCAGATGGCCTCCTGGGCCGACGCTGATCCCCGGCACCCAGGGGGGGAGGCTGCCGGGTAGCTCAAAGAGCTGCCCGGTGGTGCGACGCACGAGGTCGAAGGACCTCATCATCGGCCTCTCTCCAGACTCTTGCGAGACATAGAAGAGTGTCGAGCCGAAAAGGTCCCAGTAGCGTCCAATCGGAACGGACGCCAGTTCAGGAATCGCAGCCTCATCCCCCTGCCGCAGATCCTTGTGCCAGAGCTGAGTACCATTGGTAAAGTAGAGGGTAGATCCGTCCGCTGACTCGATCGCCTCCTGTCCCTGGCTCAAGGTGATCGGGACGGCCTCCCCTCCGCTCGCCGGCACTCGATAGATCCGCGGAATCGATGTCTTGAACGAACTGAAGTAGACCCACTTTCCATCTCTCGACCAGGACGGCATGTTCTCCACTGCCGGGTCGGAGGTCAATTGGCGGAGTTCGGTGCCATCCGCTCGCATCTTGAAGATATCGGTGTTGTCTTTGATATTGCGATCGAAGACAAGCCATTCGCCATCCGGTGACCAACGGGGGCTGCCCACCCCCACCTGGCGGAAGTTCGTCAGCTGAACGACCTGGGAGCAGTCGGCGTTGGCAATCCAGATCTCGTCGAGACCCGTGCGGGCCGAGACAAACACGATCCGGGACCCATCCGGGGAAAATCGCGGATGGTCATCCGCGCGGGAAGAGTTGATCCGGCAGAGTCGTCGGACGCTGGTTCCCCCTCGCCCTGTCCACTCGAAGAGGTCGATCTGGGTATCGTTGATCGGTTGCGTAAAAGCCAGCCGATCCTCTTCCGGTGAAGCGGTGAACGATTTGAGGTGCGTCGGGGTGCTGGTGATCACCGATGGCTCCCCCCCGCCCACCGGGAGGCGCCAGAGCCGATTGACCCCCTTCCGGCTGGAGATGAAGTAGATCTCGGCACCATTGGCTGCCCATTCAAAGTCGGGGATCGGCTTCGCGTCGCGCGTCAACTGCGTCAATGCCCGATTGGCAAGTGTGTAGAGGAAGAGGTCGGCAGTCCCCGTGTTCCTCCATCGGACAAAAGCGAGCTGTTTCCCGTCCGGAGAGAACTGCTGCAGAGTGTCATAGACCTGGGGCGGCGGGGTCAGCAGGAGGTGCCGTTCCCGACCATCGAGAGAGAAGAGATAGAGACTGGTCGGCTGCCCGAGGCGCTGATTGGCCGACGCGGCGAGGTACTTGCCATCCGGGGACCAACTCAGTCCTCCCGAGACCTCCCCGATCTCCTGCTCTTCCCCGCCCCCCCGCATCGACGCCACCATCAGTTTGTATGGCTTGCCAAACTGACCGGAACTCCGCAGGAAGGCGAGTCGGGTCCCGTCCGGTGACCAGACGGCTTGCGTGTCCCTCTCCGGATGGGTGGTAACCCGCCAAAGTTCTCCTTGATCGACCGCCTTGACATAGATGTCCTGATTGTCCTGCGTCTCTCCTTCCGAGGTGAACGCGATGTACCTCCCGTCGGGAGAAAAGGCCAGATCCGACTCCTCTCCGGGAAGGGTCACCAGGGTGGCCACACTCGGCATAACCGGATCGTGCGACGCGACGATTCGACTCCAGGAGATGAGCAGGATCGCCCCCACCAACACCAAGGGTAGAAGAACCACCAGCGAGACCAGTCTGGACGTCCCCCGCCCGCGAGCCTGCCGCCAGCGGGCCAAGGCGAAGGAGAAAGATCGATCCTGAGGGGCGGGCTCGCCCCCCTCCGCGAGCCCTCCCGCGGTGACAGCGGCCTCTTCGACCTCTCCCGCCGACTCTGCGCTTCTGACCTGCACCTTGTGATTGAAGAGATACCCCTTGCCGGGGATCGTCAGGATGTACACCGGGCTCTTCTGGCTGTCCCCCAGCACCTTTCTGAGTCGATAGATATGCTGAGTGAGATTCCCCTCCTCGATTAGCTGGTTTGGCCAGATCACTTGCAGCATCTGTTCCTTCTCGACCAGGACCCCGGCGCGCTCGACCAGCAACTGAAGAATCTCGTAGGTCTTCGGCCGCATCGAAATCTGCTCGTCCCCCCGGTAGAGTCGACGCAGCCGTACGTCCAGTAAGAAAGGACCAAATTGGTACTGTTTATACTTTCACAGGGATGGCATCAAGCATATGCTCGCCAGTGTCACCCTCACTTTGCCTCATTGCGCAAGGACAAGCTTAATATTGATTGCACCTTGGAATGGATGCACGCAAGCCAGATCTTCACTTGGCAGTTGAATACCAACCACTTTATAGGTTGCCAAGTACTTGCTCACC
>JBEIJP010000130.1:0-7136 GCA_040380245.1 Acidobacteriota bacterium
AAAAATTTCTTTTGCCGCAGAGGTCTTTTTTGTTCCAAAGTGGGGAAGAGGGTAGTGACCGTGGCGGGTTCGGCCTATAATGGCGGGCAGCATAGAGCCATTAGGAGGAACCACCATGCGGACGAATCTGGTCGACTGGATCGCGCTGAACATGGTCCGGGGAGTCGGTCCCCGGCTGGCCAATCAGCTGCTCGATCGTTTTGGAACTCCATCCGACATTTTGACCGCCTCGCGGTCGCAGCTAGAGGCCGTCGGCCTCAAGGCGGAGACCATCCACGAGCTCAAGGGGGGAGAGACGCGGGCGCGCGCCAACGCGGAGGTCGAGCGGTTGGGGCGGCTCGGCATCGACGTGGTAGTCCTGGCCGATGAGGACTATCCCGCGCTCCTTCGGGAGATTCACGATCCGCCGATCGTGCTCTACCTGCGCGGCGCCTGGCGAGAGTCGTTGCGCCAGCCCTGTCTCGCGGTGGTCGGATCGCGTCGCTCATCGAGCTATGGCGTCAACGCTGCGCAGAGCCTGGCCAGGGAGCTGGCGGCCAGCCAGCTGACGATCGTTTCCGGCCTTGCCCGGGGGATCGACGCGGCGGCCCACCGGGGAGCCCTGGAAGCGGGCGGGCGGACGATCGCCGTCGTCGGAACGGGCCTGGAAACGACCTATCCACCGGAGCATGAGAAACTGGCAGAGGAGATCCTCGCCGCTGCAGGAGCGCTTCTCTCGGAGTTTCCCCTTGGAACGCCTCCGCTCCCGCAGAACTTTCCCTACCGCAATCGCATCCTCAGTGGGCTCAGTTTTGGGGTCCTGATCGTCGAGGCGGCCGAGCACAGCGGCTCTCTGATCACGGCGAGGCTGGCGCACGAACAGGGGCGCGACGTCTTTGCCGTCCCGGGAAATATCACCTCCCAGACATCGTTTGGACCGAATTACCTCATCAAAGACGGCGCGAAACTGATCCAGTGCGGGCGGGATGTGCTGGAAGAGTTGCCTCGCTCGATCCGGGATCCGCTCCTCTTGCCGCGGGAGGAAAAGACGGGCTCGGCGCACCAGCGCGCCATCGAGCCCCTGCTGCTTACCGAGGAGGAGGGGCTCGTACTCGCCCTGCTGACCCCCGACGCTCCCGCGCACATCGATCAACTGCTTCTATCGACTGGACTGACCCCTTCCGTCATGATGTCGACATTGCTTGCCCTCGAAATGAAAGATAGAATCGTCCAGTTGCCGGGAAAAAGTTTTTTGCGCCGGCTGTAGCAGCGACAGGAACGGAACCAGACAGGAATGGAGCCAGGAAGAGTGCGACCCCGGGGGAAGGGATCCTTCCCTCTCTCTTCCCCTCCTTCTTTCCTGGCTCTCTGACGAGTCCTCCACACAATCGACCGACTTGATGAACGGATCGGAATAATCAAAGAATCATAAGAGGATCAAGATGTTGGACGGTTTTTTGGCCTGGTTTCTGGAGATCTCTCGACAGGTGGTGCTGGTCCCGGTTTCATTGGCGGGACCACTGATGGTCCTGATCGGGGCGCTCGATTCGTCGCTGCTCTCCCTCCCGGAGGTCAACGATTACATCACGGTCGCCCGCGTCGCCAATCGACCACAAGAAGTCTGGTACTTCCCGCTCTTTCCGGCGGTTGGATCGGTGATTGGGTGTCTGGCGCTCTACCACATCGCCCAACGGGGAGAGCGGTTTGTCTCCCGCCGCTTCCATCCACGTCAGCTCGACCGGGTCAAGTCGATCTACCGTCGATGGGGCTTGGTCGCGCTGCTCATTCCCGCCTTGCTGCCCCCTCCGATGCCGTTCAAGATTTTTGTTGCGACGGCGGGGGTTCTTGGATACCCTGCGGGCCGGTTTGCGGTCGTCATTCTGATTGCCCGAATGGTGCGGTACTATTTCTGGGGAGTGCTGGCCTTCTTCTTTCGTCGGGAGGTCTTGAAGATGATCGATTGGCTGGCAGACCATCTCCTGGAATTGCTGGCGCTGGTTCTCTGCCTCGGGGCCTTCGTGCTGCTGACCCGCTGGGTGGTGATCCGCCTCCGCGGCAGTGCCTCGAAAGAGGTCCCGGCTGTCTCTTGTTCGGATTGACTCTTCCTGGGCCTGACTGTCTCTGGAATAGATTGTCTTTGGATGGAATGATCGATGAAGAATCCTCTCTTGGCCGGCATTGGCGGCACGCTCAAGGCGATGCAGGCGACGCTGTTTGGGTTGGGAGCGTTTGGAGTTCTGCTGATCGCCTTTCTCGATGCCGGGATGCTTCCGTTGCCCGGAGGGCCGGACGCGGTGGTCATGACTCTTTCCCACCTCAATCACCGGCTGATGCCGCTCTATGTCGCGGCGGCGGTGGTCGGATCGACACTCGGCTGTCTCATCCCCTACTACTTTGGCAAAAAGACAGGAGAGGCGGCGCTTCGCCGATTCGACTCCGAGCGGATTGCGAAGGTCTCCCGCCTGCTCGACCGGTATGACCTCTGGTCGGTGCTGGTCGGCGCCCTCCTCCCCCCTCCCTTTCCTCTCAAAATCTTTCTGGTTACCGCCGGGGTCTTCCGGATGAACGTCGGGCGGTTTCTGCTGGCGCTCGCCATCGGACGGACTGTTCGGTACTCCCTCGAAGGGTGGATGGCGGTTCGCTATGGCGAACGCGCGGCCGACGTTTTTCGTCAGCATTATCCGCGGATTGGCCTGGGGCTGGTCATGACCATCGTCCTCGTCTTCCTCCTCAACCGCTATCTCCAGTCAAAAAAAGAGCGACTGATCAGCTCTTGAGAGAGCGTCGAGGGCCCCGTCTCAGAGTTCCCTGACCATCTCGCCGACGGTTCTGGCGAGGGAGAGGGCCGAGGTCAGCCCGGGCGATTCGATCCCCAGCAGGTGGATGATCGAGGGCCACTGGGGATCGTGGGTCAGCACAAAGTCCGCAAAGGTCTGGCCGTTGGCAGGGAACAGTTTGGCGCGGATCCCGCTGTAGCCGGGACGCAGATCCTCCGGGCGAAGGTCCGGCAGGAGCTGCACGGCGGCTTCGTAGAAGCTGGCGAGCGGCGCCCGGTCATCTTCATAATCGTCTTTCCGGTCGACATAGCGCGCGTTGGGGCCGAGGAGCAGCCGCCCGTCGAGGGTTCGGGTCAAGTGCACGCCGAGTCCGTGGCCGGTTGGATCCGGGACGGGATAGACCAGCCCGCGGACCAGGTCTCTGCGCGGGGGAAGAACCTCCGCGTACTCGCCGCGACAAGGATAGATTGGATGGGTCTGCCTCCCGACCATCCCGGCGACCTCATCGGCATAAAGCCCTGCGGCGTTGATGATCACCCGCGCCGCGACCTCTTCCCGAGGGGTACGGAGGGAGAGCGTCCTGGGCCCGGCCTCGATCGCCACGACAGGGGTATGGGTCAGCAGGGCTGCCCCGCGCTCCTGCGCCAGCCGCGCGAGGGCGCGAACCAGCTCCTCCGGCTCGAGGATCCCCGTGCGGGGGGAGTGGAGCGCGGCCACTCCGGCGATGTGCGGCTCGATCGTCCGCATCCCGCGCTGGTCCAACAACCGCAGCTCCGCGACCCCGTTGCGCTCTCCCTGGGCCCAAAGAGCCTCGATTCGAGGGATCTGCTCCTCCGTCGAGGCGACGATCAACTTCCCGGCGCGCCGATGGGGGACGTGATGCGCGGCACAGAACGCGTAGAGCATCTCCGCGCCACGGACACAGTGCTTCGCCTTGAGGCTGCCCGTCGGGTAGTACATTCCGGCGTGGATCACTCCGCTGTTCCGCGTCGACGTCTCCAGCCCCAGACGCGGGAGCGCTTCCAGCAGAAACACGTCTTGATGATCGTGGGCGAGTTCCGCGGCGATCGCCAGTCCGACGACGCCTCCTCCAATCACCACCACATTGGCCTGCTCGTTCACGGCCGTTTTCTCCGAAGATTGGCCCCGGCTTGCTCGACGCGGGGCGCAGGGGAAGATCTGAGAGGGGAGGGCAGGGAAGACTCAGTGGGCCAGGCTGATCCGCTCGACGTGAAGGGCGAGGCCGGTGGTTTCGTCGATCTCGACGATCAGTCCATTCAGCCGGATCGCGCCAGTCGAGGGTTCGAATTTCCCCGGAAGACCTCGCTGAAATCGCTCCAGGACCAGTTCGGTCCGCATGCCGATGACGCCATCGTGAGGCCCGGTCATTCCGAGGTCTGTCAGATAGGCGGTACCTCCCGGCAGGATCTGCTCATCCGCAGTCTGGACGTGCGTGTGGGTGCCGACGACGGCCGAGACCCGTCCATCGAGGTACCGGGCCAGCGCCATCTTCTCCGATGTCGTCTCGGCATGAATGTCGACGAGGATGACCCGGTGACCCGCGTCGAGCGAGGAGATCTGCGCCTCCGCGCAGCGGAAGGGATCATCGCAGGGCGGCATGAAGACCCGTCCCTGCAGGTTGAGGACCGTCACCGGCACGCCCCGGACCCTGCCCGTCCAGCGTCCCCGCCCCGGGACTCCCGGAGCATAGTTGGCGGGCCGCAACAGCCGCGGTTCCCGGACGATGTAGTCGAAGACCTCTTTCTTGTCGAAGATGTGATTGCCGGAGGTCATGACGTCAACCCCTGCGGCGAAGAGATCGTCGGCGATCCGTGGCGTGATCGAAAATCCTGCCGCCGCGTTCTCGACGTTGGCCACCACCAGGTCGATCTCGCGCTCCCGCCGAAGATCGTCCAGTCGCTCCTCGAGGACGATTCGACCCGGACGTCCCATCGTATCCCCGGTTAGTAGAACTCGCAGCATCCCAATGCCTCCGTCCTCTTGGACTCGTCTCCTTGACGCTTGGACTCGTCTCCCTGACGCCCCTTCTGTTGCCTGAGAACCCCCGGGTACCAGCCGCGGCAGGACCCCCGCAGCAGGCAATCGGCTTCCGGTCTTCCGCCAGCAGGCAGGTTGCAGTGTGGCCGATCGAATCTACCAGGACAAGATCGGATAGGGAGAGCAATCGAGGGATGGAGCCGAACAAAAAAAGAGGGACATCCACATCGCCGTGTCGTGGCTTCATTTGAACCTGCCCTTGACAGGTGGGTGACCTTAAAGCACCGTGGCACGTGATCTCGTACTCTGACGAGCATGCTGGCCAACGGGTATATGCATCGGTCTCCCTTTCAAATGAATTGGCTCAAATTGAAGTGCCAACAATCACAAACGTAGCAGAAGTCCCGCTTCGGAAGGCATACTAGCCCAAACGCCCCGCGTCGGTCAATCCCCCTTTGCCGCCCTCCTGGCTTCGCCGCGGGCGAGAGGCCGATCTTGACCCGTCAAGGTGCCAGCAGGTAGTATTGACTCTTTTTTCCGCTGGTTGCTTTTCCACTGATTGTCAGGAGCAGGCCGGCCATCACCAACATCAGGAGAGTACAAGATGGGGATTCAGGCGACACAGATCCGGAAGGGGATGGTGGTCATGCACAATGGCGCACCACACAAAGTGGTCGACTTTCATCATCACACGCCCGGGAACCTGCGGGCGATGGTCCAGACCAAGCTGCGCAATCTGCGTTCAGGGAATACGACGGAACATCGCTATCGATCGACCGACGATGTCGATCGCGTCATTCTCGACGACCAGGAGATGACCTATCTCTACACCGAAGGGGATACGTTCCACTTCATGAATACGGAGACCTACGAACAGATCGCGTTGACGGCCGAGCAGCTGGGCGAGGCGACGGGGTATATGCTGCCGGAGACGGTGATCAAGGTTCAGTTCTACGAGGGAGAGCCGATTGGCATCGATATTCCTCCGGTGGTCGAGCTGAAGGTGGTCGAGACGGAACCGGAAGTGAAGGGGGCGACGGTCAGCAATGTCGGCAAGTCCGCCAAGCTCGAGACAGGCATCACGCTTCAGGTGCCAGCCTTCATCAAGGAGGGCGATCGGATTCGGGTCGACACCACGGAGGGGCGGTATATGGAGCGAGCCAAGTAGGGGGATCGCGCGGAGAAGGGATCGATGCGCCACCTCTACAGCCTGCTCCTGACCGTAGTCGCGGTGTTGCTGCTCCCCTGGATCTTCTATCGGACGGTGATCCGAAAGAGACCGGTCGGGGATCTCGGCGAGCGCCTGGGGCTGCGTCCATTCCAGGTATCTGGCAGGGGCGGCGCCGCTGGCGAGAGCTTCAAAATCCCAGGGCAGAGAACGGTCTGGCTCCACGCCGTCTCGGTGGGGGAGGTGAGGGCCGCGCGACCACTCTGCCGGCGATTGCGGCAGGAGGATCCCGGGCTGCGCCTGGTGGTGACGACCACCACCGTCACCGGGCAGGCGATGGCGCGTCAATCGATCCCGGAAGCGGATCTGATTGGCTACTTCCCGCTCGATTGGCGGGGATCGGTTCGGCGGGTGCTCAGTGCGGTGCAGCCTTCGCTGGTGATCCTGATGGAGTCGGAGCTGTGGTACAACTTTCTGATCGAGTGTGAGAGTCGTCAGATCCCGGTTCTGGTGGCCAACGGCCGGATCTCCGACCGGACCTTTCGAAGATCTCAACGATTCCGGCGCTGGACGGGGCAGCTCTATCGACGGGTGACGCTCTTCGCGATGCAGAGCGCGGCCGACCGGGACCGGGCGGTCCGCCTGGGGGCGCCCCTGGAGCGGGTTCACGTCACTGGAAATCTGAAATACGATCCTGTCGAGCAGGAAGCGGGAGGCGAGCGGGAGGTCTCCGCGAAGAGCCTGGCGCTAAGCCAGTTTCTCGCGAGCCGCGACGCGCGAGGTTCCGATCGACCGATGATCGTGGCCGGGAGCACCCACCCCGGTGAGGAGGGGATCCTTCTCGACGCCTACCTGCAACTGCGGAGCCGCTTGTCGGCCTCATCCGCAAACGAACCATTACCGCGCTTGCTGATCGCGCCTCGCCACCCGGAACGATTTGCAGAGGTCGGCCGGCTGATGGCAAGAACCGGGATTCCAATCGGTCGTCGATCGGAGAGCCAGGCCGGCGCGACCGATCCGGATCTGCTGCTGCTCGACTCGATTGGCGAGTTGGCAGACGCGTATCGTTGGGCGACGCTCGTCTTCATCGGCGGAAGCCTGGCGCCGATCGGCGGGCATAACCTGCTCGAGCCCGCCAGCCTCTCCCGCCCGGTGATCGTCGGACCCCATATGCAGAATTTCCGGGAGATCGTCGAGGTCTTCCGCCGGGAGAA
>JBEIJP010000131.1:0-7134 GCA_040380245.1 Acidobacteriota bacterium
GGTATGGTGTGAAGTAGTTGATGAATGCGATGACTAGCAGGAATCGTCCTTCAAGCAGGGTCTGGACGAGTTCCCTGCGCGAGTGCAAGATTTTGGCGTGCACCCGTTCTGTAGCCGTGACGCGCTTCAGACCAGGATCGATTCTGGAAGCGTACCAACTGATCCGATCGGGAGTTCGAATATTTCGAACCAGAGGAGGCAGCGATGAAGCACAGAGCAAAGAGAATCCTTCTAGCGGTCACGGCAACCGTCCTGATAGGCGCCTTGCCGAGCGGATGGGGAGGAGAGGCAATAGCCCAGCACCTCATCTCGACCAAGGCCGGCTTTGTCAATCGAGCTGAGGGACGGGTCGAGATCGAACGGTATGGTAGTGTCGACGAAGAGCGGGGACGAGCCTCGACCGGAACACAGATGCGCAACGGAGACCGTCTCTCGACTCAGGCGGATGGCCTCGCGGAAGTGCTCCTCAACCCCGGAACCTATCTCCGGCTCAGCCCGCGGACGCAGATCCGCGCCGTGGAGACCAACCTCTCCAGCATTCACTTCGAGCTGGTCCGCGGTTCGATCATCCTCGAAGTCGGGGAAGTGGGAAAGACCTCTCCGATCCAACTGGACACTCCGCAAGGGCCCCTCACGATTCAGCGGGATGGCCTCCATCGGATCGAGGCGAAGGGGGGCGTGACGCGCATCGCGGTCCGTCAAGGCGACCTCTGGATCGGCCAGCCCGCCGACGTTCTTCGCAAGCAGGGAACCAGAATCGGACGCGGCAAACTTGCCACCCTGCAACCGGGAACCTCCGCGCCTCTGCTCGCCAGGCTCGACAAGGACCAGGCGGACGACTTCGATCGTTGGAGCTTCTCGCGCGCGCAGACCCTGGTCACGGCCAACAACATCGCGCTGCGTGATTCGCAAAGTCTCACCAGTCTCTCCCCTGGTTGGTTCTTCAACCCGCTGACTGGGGGCTACACCTTCATCCCCCGGAACGGGCTCTTCTTTTCGCCCTATGGGTTCGGCTTCTTCAACTCCTTCGCGAACTGCTTCACCTGCTTCGGGAATTTTTATCGAGGGCTCGGGTGGGGGATCGGGGCTCCGGTCAACAATGGCCAGGGAGGGGGTGGCCCGATTCAAGGGTCAGCCCCGGCGCGGGTGATCACCGGCGCCGATCGTGCACCGATTCAACGGGAAGTGGAAGGCCGTCGCGTCGAATATGGAGATCCATTTGGCGGCGGGCGAGGGATCGATTCGATGAATGGTGGGTTTGGCGGACGATCGATCGGAGGCAGTCCGATGGGAGCGCCCTCCTCATCCGTGATCATCGCGGCGCCAATGCCGACTCGGGGAGGCGGAGGCGCGGTTGGTGGCGGCGATGGGGGTGGCGGTCGCCCGGCAGGCCCTTCCCGGCCTTGAGGATCATTTTCGATAAACGGTTTTCGATGATGAGAGGGGAGAAGCGTTGATCGGCTTCTCCCCTCTTCGTTTCTCCACGCTCATGATCACTCGGAAAAAGGGCTCTTCACTCGACGAGAACCCTGTGAGGTTAGGAGGATTTCTTCTGCTTCTTGGGATCGACAGCCTCTTCATACGCCCAACGATCGATCACCAGGCGCTCCTCTTCCTTGATCAACATCAGCGGAATGATCTTGAATTGACCATCAGGGAACTTATAGACGCAGTCCTGTCGAACGAGTTCCGGGGTTCGTTCTCCGCTGGGCGTGGAGGCCGCTTCGACGACACGATCCTCTTTGCGGTCGCCAAGAATACTCTCGCGGAGGGTCTTGCTCTCCTTCGTCAAACGCTCAAGGGCGCCTTTGGAGAGCATCTTCTCGGCCTCTGCCCAGTTTCCCTCTCGGACATATCGATTGAAGGTGGCGAAGGCCTCAGAGGTTTGGCGAAGGTCCTCCAGGGAGACGGGGGGGGGCGGCGGCTCCGGCGCCGGCTGGGTCAGTACCCAGCGGTAGACCGACCAGGTGCCGACCAGAAAGACCAGCATCACGACCCAGAGGACCGGCGGAACGAGTTTACTTCCCCCCTTGATCTCCTCTTCCTGATTGGCGCGGGCAGTCACATCGTCAAAGATCGTTCTCATCATTCCCCCCTCGTGATCTCCTGGCAGCCCGATCGAATGGTGCAGCTGATTCCCATTCGTGAACTGCTCTCTTCACTCCCTCGTTCTCCGTCAGCGATGTGATGACAGGCTGGCCAGCGTCTTCCTGCGCTGGTTCCACCAAATCCAGCGTCGCCAGAGAACCAGGCCCATGACTCCCCCCACGCCATCGATCAAGACATCCAGGGGTGAGCCCGTCCGTCGGGTCGACCAGCTCTGATGCCACTCATCAAAACCGGCATAGAGCACCACCAACCCGAGGATCGACAGGTACTGTCCACTGCCCAGCTTCCCCTGCCACGGCCCACTCCAGAAGAGAGCCCGCGCCCAGAGGACCGCCAGAATCGCATATTCAGTGAGGTGCCCCATCTTCCGTGTAGAGTGGTGAAGGAAGCGAATCCAACCCGCCCCCATCCACGGAAAAAGCTGGCTCATCACCTCTCCAAAGACCGACCCAGTCTCATAGGACGAAAAATAGTCCGTCGAAAAGGCAAAGACTACTCCCATCCACGCGACGGGTGGAAGCCAATAGAGAACGATCTGTCGAAGGCGATCCTGCATACCAAAAAGTGATGGGGTCCGAAGGACAACCCGGCGTCCCGAACCCCACTGGTGTCGATCTCTTTTCCATCCCCACACAGTCAGATGGCGACGGGGGTCAGAGGGCCTCGGCTCCACTCACCACTTCGATGATCTCTCGGGTAATCTTGGCTTGACGCACCCGATTCATATTGAGTGTCAAGCGCTCGATCACCTCGTTGGCATTTTTACTGGCCGACTCCATCGCGGTCATCCGTGCACCAAGTTCCGACGCGACCGATTCGAGCAAGGCGTGGTAGACCTGATTCTCGATCAACTTCGGCAGTAGCTCGCTGAAGATTACGGCTGCGGGCTGCTCATAGAGGTAATCGACAAGCGGCTCGGTCAGGGGAGTCTCCTCCTCGTCGCTCGCGCCTTCGAGGCTCGCCAAGCGGCGGATCGGGAGAAGCTGTTCGACCACCGGACGCTGCGAGAGCGCGGATTTGAACTCATTGTAGAGAAGGAAGACTCCGTCGACCGGGTTCTCTTCCGAAAGATAGTCGGTCAGGAGCGCCCGGGCGATCTCCACCGCGTCTTCGACTCGGATCTTGCCGGTGCCGGTAATGCCGAGGTGTTCACGACGGACGGTCACCGGACGCCGACGGTAGAAGTCTGCCCCCTTCCGACCAATCAGGACCAGTTCGATGGTCAGGTCCGGATGGCTTCGCAGGTAGTCTTGCGCTTTTTTGATGAGGTTGGTGTTGAAGCCGCCACAGAGCCCCTTGTCAGCGGTAATGACGGCAAGCACGATGCGTCGCGCCGGCTGCTCACGCTCGTGGCCAGAGAGCAGAGGATCCCGATACTCGACCGAACGGTGTCCCGCGTCGCGAAGGATCTGCATCATCTTGAGCGTGTAGGGGCGGGCGGCAGTCACCCGCTCCTGCGCGCGACGCAGGCGGGCGGCGGCGACCATCTTCATCGCCTTGGTAATCTGCCGCATATTCTTGACGGCACGTACCCGGCGCCGAAGGTCCTGTAAACTGGGCATATTCGCTCCCGAAATCGACGAAGAGAGAAGGAAGAGGCGAGCGAGGTACCCTCGCCCCGCCGTGCCCTCTCCGGCTATGCGGCGGCGCCAGCCGCGGACTGAGCGGCGTACCGCTGCTTGAATTCATCAAGGCCCGCGCGGAGCAGCCCTTTCATCGTCTCATCGATCGCACGCTTCTCCCGCATCGCGTCGAGGAGCGAACTGCCGGCGTTGTCGAGATACTTGTAGATCTCCGCCTCGAAGTGCCGAACCTTCTCGACGGGAACATCGTCGATATAGCCGTTCGAAGCCGCCCAAATGGCAATGACCTGCTTTTCGACATCCATGGGCTCGTACTGCGGCTGCTTGAGCATCTCAGTAAGCCGTTGGCCCCGGGCGAGCTGACGCTGCGTCGCGACGTCGAGGTCAGAGCCGAACTGAGCAAAGGCTGCCAATTCGCGATACTGGGCCAGTTCCAGGCGGAGCGTACCAGCAACTTGCTTCATCGCCTTGATCTGAGCGTTTCCTCCGACCCGGCTGACGGAGTTCCCGACGTTGATGGCCGGCCGGATACCGGCGTTGAAGAGGTCCGCTTCGAGAAAGATCTGCCCATCGGTGATCGAGATGACGTTGGTGGGAATGTAAGCAGAGATATCTCCCGCCTGGGTCTCGATCACGGGAAGCGCGGTGAGGGATCCCCCGCCCCGGGCGTCGCTGTACTTGGCGGCCCGCTCGAGCAGTCGTGAATGGAGGTAGAAGACGTCTCCCGGGTAGGCTTCGCGTCCGGGAGGGCGTCGCAGGAGCAGAGAGATTTCGCGATAGGCCGCGGCGTGCTTGGAGAGGTCATCGTAGACGCAAAGCACCGCCCGCCCGCGATCCATGAAGTACTCTCCGATCGCACAGCCAGCATAGGGAGCGATGTATTGCATCGCGGCGGGCTCGGAAGCAGCGGCGGCGACGATGATGGTGTAGCTCATCGCGTCATACTTCTCGAGCGTGGCCTGGACCTGGGCAATGGTCGAGGCCTTCTGGCCGATGGCGACATAGACGCAGACGACATTCTTCCCACGCTGGTTGATGATCGCGTCGAGGGCGACTGCCGTCTTGCCCGTCTGCCGGTCGCCAATGATCAGCTCGCGTTGCCCACGTCCGATCGGGACCATGCCATCGATCGCCTTGAGCCCGGTTTGGAGAGGCTCCTTGACGGGCTGGCGGTCGACGATGCCGGGTGCAATCCGCTCGATGGGCATATACTGATCCGCCTGGATGGGGCCCTTGCCATCGGCTGGCTGACCCAGCGCATTGACGACGCGGCCAAGCATCGCCTCTCCGGAGGGGACCTCGATGATGCGTCGGGTCCGCTTGACGACATCGCCCTCCTTGATCGCCTGGTAATCTCCGAGCAGGACCGATCCGACCTTCCCCTCCTCGAGGTTGAGGGCCAGCCCGAAAGCGCCCTTGCCGAAGTCGAGGAGTTCACCCGCCATCACCTTCTCCAGACCATGCACCTCGGCAATCCCGTCTCCCACCTTGGTGACATTTCCCACCTCGGCGACCGTCACGCTGAGATCGAAGTTTTCGATCTGCTGGCGAATGATGGAACTGATCTCGTCTGCTCTGATTTCATCTGCCATAATCTGCTCCCGTTCTGTTTCCTGGCGGGCGCCCACCCGCCGCCGAAGACAGGGAAAAAGAGTGAAGGCTCACGACCGCGCTTCCAGCATCTGTTGCCGGAGCTGCGTCAATTGATTGCGGATGGATCCGTCATAAACGGTGCTCCCAATCCGGGCGACCAATCCCCCGAGAATGGAAGGATCGATCCGGAAATGGAGGCGGACCTGTCGTCCGGTCGCAGCGGCGAGCTGGCGCTCGAGCGCCTCCCGTTGCTCGGCCGCCAGGGCACGGGCCGTCACGATCTCGGCCGCGACGACCCCGGCGCGGGCGTCGAGCTCCCGTCGCATCGCCTGCAACATCGGATCGAGCTGGTGTAACCGGCCATTGGTCAGAAGAAGCTGAAGAAAGTTGGCCGTGGTCGGTTGGAATGAGAGACGTTCTAGGAGAGAGTGCAAGACTGCCCGTTTGCGCTCGAGGGGGATCGTCGGGTTGGGGAAGACGAGGCGAAGCTCCTCGTGACCACTCAGCAGATCGGCAAACTTCGTCAGATCCGCGAGGACTGTCTCCACCTGCCCACGCTCCGTCGCCACATCCACCAGCGCGCGGGCATATCGATTGGCAACCGTCGTGATACTCATAGCATTCCTGATCGATGAGGCTAGTTCGTGAACGACACCTTAGTGAACGACGCTCGACATCTGCTCCGTGACACGTTGAATCAGCCGCGCGTCGTCTTCCGGGCTCAACTCCTGTTGAAGAAACTGTTCGGCGAGCCGGTTGGCTTCGAGCGCGGCGAAGACCTTCAGATCGCTGAGAGCGATCTGCCTGGCCGACTCGATCTCCCGCTGCGCTCCCTGGCGAAGACGCGCGAGATCCTGCTTCGTTTCCGCCTCAATGCGGGCACGCTCCGCGGCGATCTCGCGCGAAGTCTGCTCCCGCAGCGCCGCCAGCTCCTGGTCGAGCCGGGCCATACGCGCGGTCAATTCGGCCATCTTCGCCTCGGCCGCCGCTTTCTCCCGGGCAGCCCGATCGAGCATCTCCCGGACCTGCGTGAACCGTTCCGTAAAGAACCGGTGGGCGGGACGACGCACGATCCAGTACATGGCCAGGATGAAGATCGTCAGATTGATCGACTTGGCAACTCCCGGCGTCAACCATCCAGCCCCACTCCCCGCCAGCAGAAACCACCCACCACTCAGATCGAGCAGGATCCGGCCTCGCGACGCACTTGTTTGGATATGGTTCCCCATCGTTGGTTATCCTTGTCTTCCGTCGGAACGAATCGGGCGGCCGAGAATCTGCGAGGAGATCGAGGTGGCCATCTGGCGAACCTCCCCGCCGATCGAGGCGCGAGCCGCCTCCGCCTGATGGGCGATCTCCTGCTTTGCCGCCGCCAGTTCCCCGGCTATCTCCTCCCGCGCGCGCTCCACCGAGGCCGCCCGCGCCGTGAGAGCCTCACGCCGGAAAGACTCCAGCTGCTGGTAGGATTCGACACGAGCCGCCCGGATCCGTGCCTCATAAGCGGCGATCTGCTCGTCATACCGCGCCAGAATCGCTTTTGCTTCCGAGAGACGTCCTCCGCCAAGCCGCTCCCGCTCCTCCAGGACCTGATTGATCGGCTTGAAGAGCGTCCGGTTGAGCAGAAAGATCAACACGAAGATCGAAACAAAAATGAACAGGAAGGACCCGTCAATGCTCAACACATTGCCGGCCAGAGCAAACTTCACGACCCCCACTGTCCCAATTGTTGGCATCTCTCCCTCCCTCGGCATCTTCTCGATCAGCTTCTCGTCGATCAGCTTCTCGATCAGCTTCTCGATCAGCTTCTCGATCAGCTTCTCGATCAGCTTCTCAATCAGCTTCTCAATCA
>JBEIJP010000132.1:0-7133 GCA_040380245.1 Acidobacteriota bacterium
ATATACATCAGAGCCCCTATGTCAACGACTATTTTCAAAATCTGCAAAAAAGTTCAGGCGAACGAGCGAGCGTGGGGGGTAAAGGCAATGTTCCCTGTTAGTTAGGCCAATCTAATAAACTTGAGCCGATCTCCTCTTTGACCGTCGATTGGTGGTGAGATTGGCCCCGAGGAGTCCAATTTCGAGAAATAGCCGGAATTGGACCGGGGAACGGGGGGATCGAACTTGATGGCTGCGGAGAAGAGAAATGAAGGGTGCGAGGTGGACGTGATGATAGGAGGGGGCGTGCGGCGATCGGACACTGTGGTATTCTGCGGCACCTGAGACCAAACAAAGACCGGCAAGAGGAGGAGTAGGATGAGCGCGGAATTGGAGATCCGGCAGTGCACAACATTGGAGGAGTACGCGGCCTGCGTTGAGCTGCAACGGGAGGTCTGGGGCTTTTCCGAATTGGACACGCTCCCGCTGCGGGCGTTCGTCACTGCCCGTCATAGTGGTGGAATGACCTATGGGGGATTCGACGCCACAGGGTGCCTGATTGGATTTGCGCACGCGATGGCGGCATTTGATGGTCGGCTCAGGCCTTACTACTACTCACACATGCTGGCGGTGCGGCCATCCTGGCGGGATGGGGGAGTTGGACACCGGCTGAAGCTGGAACAGCGTGGGCGGGCCTTGCGGTTGGGCGTCCCGCTGATCACCTGGACCTATGATCCGTTGCAGTCCCGAAACGCCTATCTCAACCTGGTCAAACTGGGGGGAGTGGTTCGAAGATATAAAGTCAACTATTACGGGAATCAGAGCACCAGCGCGCTGCATCGAGGTCTCGACACCGACCGGCTGCTGGTCGAGTGGTGGGTGGGGGCGGATCGGGTGGAGCGCGCCGTGAGAGGCCAAGGAGCTGTCGCCGGCGAGGCAGGTCGAGTGGAGACAGTCGAGAAGGTGGAGATCCCCCGGGAGATCGAAGAGATCAAAGGAAGAGATCTGACCGAAGCGCTTCGCTGGCAGCGCCAGGTCCGGGAGCGATTCCTCGCCTGCTTTGAACGTGGCCTCTATTGCACTGGGCTGGAGAGTTCTCCGACAGGGAGTAGTTGGTACCTCTTCTCCCCTGACCAGCGGGAAGAGGAGCGCCAGTGGAGAAGAGAAGCCGCGGCGGGGAGTCGCGGGTGGAATGAGCCGGAAGAAGGCTCAGAAGAGTGGCTTCAACCCGGGGAAGACCCGGAAGATGTGAGAGGGGAGGAGAAGAGATGAAGATCGAGCGAATGGAGTTACGAGAGATACGTCTGCCACTGGTAGCGCCCTTTGAGACGAGCTTCGGGGTAACGACTGAGCGGCGGATCATTCTGGTCCAGGTCTGGAGCGAAGGGGTCGACGGGTGGGGTGAGTGCACCTGCAACGAGGGGCCCTTCTATAATCACGAGGGGACGGATATGGCCTGGATCGTCCTGCGCGATTTCGCCGGCCCATACACGCTGGGGAGAGAGATCGCCAGTCCCAGCGAAGCCGTGGGACTGACGGCTCGGATCCGGGGGAACCGGATGGCGAGAGCGGCGATCGAGACCGCGGTCTGGGATCTGGCGGCGAAGCGGGAGGGAGTCCCTCTCTGGCAGCTGCTCGGCGGGACACTGGCGGAAATTCCGTGCGGAGTCTCGATTGGGCTGCAGGAGTCGGACACGGTGCTGTTGCGCAAGATTGAGCGTGAGTTGACGGATGGATACCAGCGAATCAAGCTGAAGATCAAGCCCGGTCGGGATGTGGCCATGGTGCGTGCCGTCCGGCAAGCCTTTCCGGAGATCCAGTTGACGGTCGACGCCAATTCCGCTTATACGCTGGAGCAGATCGACCTGCTGCGACAGCTCGATGAGTTCCGGTTGATGCTGATCGAACAGCCATTGGCCTATGATGACATCATCGACCACGCCGAGCTGCAACGTGCCCTCGCCACCCCGATCTGCCTGGACGAGTCGATTCTGAGCGTGGCGGACGCGCGCAAGGCGCTCCAGCTCGACGCTTGCCGGATCATTAATATCAAACTGGGGCGAGTCGGAGGGCATGCGGAGGCGCAACGGATCGAGCAGTACTGCCGGGAGCGATCGATTCCTGTCTGGTGCGGAGGGATGCTGGAGGCAGGCATTGGAAGGGCGCACAACATTGCCATGGCGACGCAGGCCGGGTTTGTCATGCCGGGAGATGTCTCGGCCTCGCGGCGGTACTGGAGCGAGGACATTATCCAGCCGGCGGTCGAGGTCACTCCGCGGGGGACGATCTTGCGCCGCGAGGCCCCAGGAATCGGTTACGGCATCGATCAACGCCGGATCAACGAGCTGACCGTCCGTCGCGAGGTCCTGCGGCCGGGAGCCTAGGCGGCGTCGGGAGGAGAGAAATGGGCAATCGATCGAGCGGACTCGAAGAAGGTTCCGCGGGGGGACCTCAGGAGCGGCTGACGCGCGAGGCGGCGGCACGTCAAATCGACCACCTGCGGCGAGAGATCGAGAGACACGATCATTGTTATTACGTGCTCGACAATCCGATCATCGCCGACGTCGAGTACGATCGGTTGCTGAGGGATCTGCGGGAGCTGGAAACGGCTCATCCCGATCTGATCCGGGAGACCAGTCCGACCCAGCGGGTCGGAGGACAGCCGGCGGAGGGGTTCGAAGAGTACCGCCATCAGCGTCCGATGCTCTCGCTCGACAACAGTTATGAGTGGAGAGAGTTGGAAGAATGGGCGCAGCGCTGCGAGAAGCTGGCGGGCCATCGCCCGTTCAGTTACGTCGCCGAGCTGAAGATCGACGGGTTGAGCCTCTCCCTGGTCTATGTTGACGGAGAGCTGACGCGCGCCGTCACGCGGGGAGACGGCGTGCGGGGGGAGGTGGTCACGGGAAACGCACGGACGATCCGTTCGATCCCCCTGCGCCTGGAGGTCGCGTCAGGAAGCCTCGCGCGAGAGATCGAGGTGCGAGGCGAGGTCTTTCTCTCGGCGGAGGTCTTCAGCGAGATCAATCAGGAGCGGGAGGAGCAGGGACTCCCGGTCTTTGCCAATCCACGCAACGCGGCGGCTGGAACGATGCGACAGCTCGACCCACGGATCGTCGCGGAACGCCGCCTCGATCTCTTCTGCTATCAGCTCCTTTTCGACGGTCAGCCGGCGTTTCCGACACACAGTGCCGCGCTCGCCTGGATGCGGGAGCATGGATTGAAGATCAATCCCCACTATCGCCTCTGCCCAGATCTCGCCGCGGTCACGGCGTTTTGTCAAGAATGGGCCGTGGGCCGTGAGCGACTCAACTACGAGATCGACGGCGTGGTGATCAAAGTCGATCAAGTCCCGATTCAGGAGGAGCTGGGAGCAACGGCGAAGTCGCCACGCTGGGCGATCGCCTACAAATTTCCAGCCCGACAGGCGAGTACGCAGCTGCTGGATGTTCACTACCAGGTCGGCCGAACCGGTGCGGTCACCCCGGTGGCGATTCTCGCCCCGGTCCAGCTGGCAGGCAGCACCGTGTCGCGCGCCAGCCTCCATAATGCCGACGAGATGGTTCGACTCGGGGTGCGCAAGGGAGATTGGGTCTTCATCGAGAAGAGTGGCGAGATCATTCCACAGGTCTTGCGGACCATTCCCGAGCGAAGGGATGGCCGCGAGACCACTCTCGATTTTCCGACGAACTGCCCGGTCTGCACGGCCCCTCTCGAACGACCTGCCGGGGAGGTCGTCAGCCGCTGTCCCAATCCAGGCTGTCCGGCCAGGCTCCGTGAAGGACTTCTGCACTTTGCCGCCCGTCGGGCGATGCGGATCGAGGGGCTGGGGGAGGCGCTGGTCGACCAGCTGATCACCCCTCGCGAGGGAGTGGGATCGTTCGTCCGTGACTATGCCGATCTCTACCACCTCTCTGAACGACGGACAGAGCTGATCGCCCTGGAACGGTTAGGCCCGAAATCGGTCGACAACCTGCTTCGACAGATCGAAGCGAGCAAGGAAGCCGGCCTGGCACGACTGCTCTTCGGATTGGGGATTCGGCATGTCGGCGAGCGCACGGCAACAATTCTTGCTCACCATTTTGGTTCGATCGATCGGCTGTTGATCGCCACCGAGGAGGAGTTGAGCGCCATTTACGAGGTCGGTGAGGTGGTGGCCGCGAGTGTTCACGCCTGGTTGGCGATGCCGCGGCACCGTGAACTGATCGAGCGGCTGCGCGCCGCCGGGGTCCGGCTCGACCAGTCGACCAGCGGAGGCGCGGACAATGGTCCTCCTCCCGAAAGGGTCTTCGCCGGGCGCCAGTTCGTACTGACGGGGACGCTTCCCACGCTCAAACGGGATGAAGCCAAGGCCTTCATCGAAGCCCGCGGTGGGCGTGTCACCAGCGCTGTCTCGCGCCAGACCCATTATGTCGTCGCGGGGGAGGATGCGGGGAGTAAACTGACGCGAGCCCGCGAGCTTGGCCTCCCCATTCTTGATGAAAAGTCGCTCCTTGAGCTCGGCCAGCAACGATGACTATTTTTAATTGAAATAGTTTCCTTTCAATAGCAAAGTACGGCCGGGAAATTGCATTCCTCTATATTGACAAGTCCAAATGGAGTGACCATAATGCCAATTAACTAGCAGCGGTAAATACCCTAATGGCTGAGGACGCTGCTGAATTGGGGGACCGAAAGGGCCCCCTTTCTAATTCATTCACACCAAACCATTTATGTAGAAGACCTGAGTGTCCACGCGAAGTGTGATGAATCTCTTCCTGCCTTCGACCCCTTGGGGCGCGGGTCAGTAGCGGAGGCGAACCCGGTACGTCAGGACGGCCTCGCCCTCCGCGGGAACGGGAACATCGAAGCGTGCGGCAAAGGCGGCAGTCTTCTGGGCGGGAAAAGAGGACGAGAGTATCTCCCACTCTCCGCCAATCGGCTCATTGACGATGATGGTGACGGGCTCCTTCTTGCGGTTGCGCAAGCGGATCTCATAGGCGTATTCGGCGGAGCGGCGTGAGATTGCCCGGTACTCTGTCTGCTTGCGTTCCGCGACGAGGTCGAATGCGTCGCCAAGCTTGACGCGCACAGACTCGTCCTTGGGGGTATGGTCGATGCGACTCTCGCCGATCAGTTGTTGCGAACCAGACTGGTCGGCCTGGTAGACGCGGAGAACCCCGGCGGGCAGAGGTTGTCCGAGTTTGTTCTCGGTCGAATTTCGGAATTCGACATAGACGCCCACCTTTTCACGAATCGGTTCTCCGGGGTTTTCAAATCCACGAAAGTAGATCGCCTGGCCATTGAGGACCAGCTCTTTGCGGACGACGAGGTCGGCGGCGGAGAGCAGGTTGATCTGCTTGGTCTCGCTCTGCTTGATCGTGGTTGGACGTTGGAGGGTGTAGAGGTGATACTCGAAGAGGGACTCCTCGGCGAATTGCGGAGCGGCAGGAGTCGCCGCCATCGCCATGACCCTGGCCTCGCGCATCAGTTTCTGCTCCCCATCCTCGACGCGATTGACATCACCGGCAACCAGCTTGAGTTCCGCGTTGCGATAGGTGGTTCCGCTCTGGTTGGTGAGGGTGACCCAGCCATTGAGGTCAGCCCGGGTATCGTTCTGAGAGACAACGACGACATAGTCGGCCTGCCAGGAGAGCCCATTGGTTAGGTAGGATGCCTCGACGGTCTGGGTCTCGGGGCCGTTGTTGTCGAGTGTCCAGACGAGCGTCGGCTTGGCGATGAGGTCGGCCGGGAGTTGATCGAAGCGGATCTCGGCGATCTGAGTAGGATTGATGACGATCTGGTCCCCGATCTGCCAGACCTGGCCTCCCTGGTTCGAGAGGAGGGTGGCGCGCGTCGGAATGAGCTGCTCGGTATTGTTCTCGAGCCGACGCATGAGGAGAGTCAGCTCACGGCCGACGTACTTGTCGAGCAGTTTCTGGGGATTGAGGAGGTCATACTCGTAACTCTGCTCGACGACGCGCAGATCAGCCGGAGCCGTCAACGATTTAATATGGACCGTCGAGGATTTGATCTGCTGTGCCACGTCCATGAAGCGGAGTTGCGAGGTCCCCCTGGGAAGACGGAGCGACCGGGTGTCGCGAACGAGGCCGAGGTTGGAATTATAGACGGTGATCGCCACCTTCTGTTGGTCGTCGATCGAACTGGAGCCCATCTGCGTCGCGCCGCCACCCGCCGCCCCACTCCTGCTCCGGTTCGGGGAGCTTCCCGGTTCCGCTGCCTGCATCTCGCCTCCCATCAAAAAGAGCGCCGCAAGGGCTCCAACCAGGACTGCCGGAATCGCCTTTCCCGGAATCGCCTTTCCCAGAATCACCTTTCCCAGAATCACCTTTCTTAGACGCGAGGGGAAGCCCCCCCCGACCCGGCGACCCGGTACAGCCTGACACTTCGACTGTTCACTAATCATCTCTGGTCCCCCTTCTGCTTTTCTATCTAGTCGTAGGCCCGATGGAGCTTTGCCTGGGAGGCCGGACCGACTGGGATGACTCTCGACATCCGGCCCGCCGAGCGGTAGGCTAGACCTGCTCACAAGGGAGTGTAACAGGATTGGCCCCGAATAGAGTCCAGGCTTGGAATCCGGGCTCGGCGGCTCCAGGCCACAACGACACCTTGTATGAACGACAGAAAGCTCGGATGTCCCACAATTTATTTTCTTCTGCTCCCGTTATGGATTGTCGGGTGTGGGGGAGCGCTCTACCAGGTAGCCCCACTCCCGACGGGGCCTGCCCTCTCCTCCCACAACGTAGAATTGGCAGAAGGGGAGACGGCGCTCCGGGTGGGAGCGGCCTTCTATGACGGAGACGGGTCGTTGAGGCAGTTCGAGGCCAATCTGCCCCTGGCCGGTGTGCTGGCGGTCGAAGTGCACCTCTCCAACCAGGGCGGCGAGTCGGCCAGGCTGCCCGCGATGGTGCTCGAAGCGCGAGGGGAGAACGGCCGTCGGCTCACCCCATTGACAGGCGAACGAGCCCTGCGTCGGGTCATGCGGGCCTACGATAACCGGCTCTACACCATCGAGTCCCATCGCGTCACCCTGGCACGGTATCAGGAGATCCAGTTGCAGCTCCGCGATGAACTTTCCCCGGGCGAGGAGCGCCGGGGAGTCCTCTTCTTCGCCAGTCCCCCGCAAGGCCCGCTTGAGGAAAGGTTCTCGTTGAAGG
>JBEIJP010000133.1:0-7126 GCA_040380245.1 Acidobacteriota bacterium
CCCTTTTCCCCAACCATTGCGACGGATGGCAAGAGGTCGGAACGGCACGAGGAATGGTCGACGATCCGCCATCGAGAGGCTCTCAAAGAGCAACGATCGAAAGAATGAGAGGCGGGGAGGGAACGTATGAACACAAGCTGGAGTTGGGCACTGAGAAGAGGGGGTTGGCTGCTCTTCGTGATGAGTCCTGGCCTGGGAGCCACGGTCCGCGGAGTGGCCCAGGAACCGGTCGTCCAGATCCGCATTGCCCGGACGATCAAATCGGTGACCTACCGCCCGAATAGCGGCCAGACGACCATCGGATTTCAAGGGACTCCGCTGCAGGGCCGCACGCAGGGGCGGGCCCGGATCCAGAATCGCCAGGGAGTCACCCAGATCGAGGGCGAGTTGAGCCGGCTCAGTCCGGCGAACAGTTTCGGAGCGCCCTACCTGACCTACGTTCTCTGGGCCATCACCCCGGAGGGGAGCGCCAGCAACCTCGGGGAGCTGGTGCTCAATGGATCGAACGCCCGGATCAAGGCCAGCACCAACCTCCAGTCGTTCGGATTGGTCGTCACCGCCGAACCCTATTTCGCGATCTCGGTCCCGAGCGAGATGGTCGTCGCGGAGAATACCATCCTTCCCGAGACGAGGGGGAAGATCGAGGCGGTCGATGCCAAGTTCGAGTTGCTCGAGCGGGGCAAGTATGAGTCCGGTGCCTTCGAGTCGCTGAGCGTCGATCCCAAAGTGCCGCTCGAACTCTACCAGGCGCGCAACGCGGCGCGGATCGGACAGTGGCTGGGGGTCGATCGTTACGCTACGGAATCCTGGGCCAAGGCCATGATCGAGCTGCGCAACGCGGAGGGCTTCCAGTCACGACGCGACCGCAACGCGCGCAGCGTCATGATGACGGCACGGGACGCGGTGCAAATCTTTGAAGATGCGCGTTTGATCGCGCTCAAGCGGCAGGAGGAGGAGCGGCTCGCCAATGAGCGCCGGGCGGCGCAGGAGCGTCAGGCGAGGGCCCGCGCCGAGGCGGAGGCCGAAACCCAACGACGCAAAGAGGAAGAAGAAGCCCGTCGTCGCGCCGAAGCCGAGCGGGAGCTGGAGTCGATCCGGCGTGAACGCGCCGAAACCGAGAAGCTGAAAGCGGAACTGACCGCCACGCTCGAAGCCCAGCGGCGGGCCGAGGCGGAGGCGGCGCGGGCTCGCGCCGTCGCCGAACAGGAACTGGCCCGACGGGCCGCCGAAGAGGCTCGCCAGCGCGAGGAGATGGCCCGGGTGACGGCGGAGGCGGCGCGCCAGGCGGCTGAATCGGCCCGTCAAGCCGCGGAACGTGCCGATCGGGAAAAAGCGGAACTGCGGGCCCGCCTCCTCGCTCTCTTCAACAGCGTGCTCGAGACCCGCGATACCGATCGAGGCCTCGTCATCCAGATGGGGGATGTCCTCTTCGACACTGGCCGCTTCACCCTCCGCCAGCTGGCGCGGGAGAAACTCGCGCGACTGGCCGGAATCGTCCTCAACTATCCCGACCTGACCCTCGAATCGGAAGGCCACACCGACAATGTCGGAGGCGAGACCTTCAACCAGAAATTGTCGGAACAGCGGGCCCAGGCGGTGCGTGAATATCTAATCTCCCAGGGAGTTCCGGCCGAGAGGATCACATCGGTCGGCAAAGGCTTCACGGTTCCAGTCGCCGACAACCGGAGCGCCGTTGGGCGCCAGCAGAACCGTCGGGTCGAGCTGATCGTCTCGGGGGAGGTCATCGGCACCAGGATTCAGTAATCTGGAAGTCGCTCCCGTTTCGGTCTGTTCGGGTCTGCAAAGGAGGTCTGTATGAGGATGAAAAGAGCCGCGTCGACGATTCTGCTGATCGTGCTCGGAAGCTCCGTGGCCTGGGCCCAGCGGGTGACCCAGGAGATGAAGATTGGTTGTGAACAGCTCCTCAACCGGCAGATCTCGCAGGAACGGGGGGGCGCACGGGTCCAGACGGGGCTGCGAACCTGGCGTGACCAACAGGTCTCGAGCACCCTGGTCAGACTGACGGGGGAGGCCGACGTCTCCGTCGATGGGAGCCGCGAGACGGTTGGGTACGAATGTACCTTCAACACGCGGAACAACTACGCCGAATCGGCCAGTTATCGCCGAGATCAGGGATGGGGTGGCGGAGGTGGTGGCGGAGGCGGTGGGGGCGGCTGGAACGATTGGGGGATGGGCGAGCAACAGAACGAGGAGTGGCTGCGCGCGCGTTGTACCGACGCCCTCCAGCGTCGGATCTCCTCGGAGGAGCGCATCCGTTTTCCGCAGGTGACGATGACGCGGGTTCGGGTGGACAGCCTCGGCCGGGGGATTGTCCGACTGCGCGGTCAGGCCAATGTCGGGGTTCGCGGGAGTCAGGACCGGGAGATCTCCTTCGACTGCCGGGCAAATCGCAGCTCCGACCTGGCCGACGTCTTCAGCTGGCGTTGGGGAGCGGACCAATCAGATCCCGGTCCCGGCTGGGGAGGTCGTCCGGGTGGCGGGGGCTCCGGTGGGGGAGGGGGCTGGCGGCCGGGTGGCCGTCCAGGCATGATCCCTTTCGACCAGCTTCCCGGCTTCGATCTGCGCTCCGGTGGACGTCAGAATCAGATCGAGCTGCAGATCGAGGTCGATGGACTGGTCGACCTCTATCTGCGCGACGGGCGCCTCCGCTTCGATGTCATCAACGGGCGTCCTCCGCGGGACGCCGGCTCGCGAGCGGGCCAGCCACTACCGCGAACAACCATCTTCTGTGACGTGGAGAAGCGCCGGGGTCGCAACGAGATTCGTGTCATCGAGCAGCCATCCCGCAACAACAATTTTACCCTGCATCTGCAGATCGACGACCGGCAAGGGGGCGCGGACCGCTACGAAGCCCGGATTCGATGGTAGGAGTGCCCATGCAGGGCAGCATCATTGGACCCGCTCGCCTTCGAGGAAGTCGTTGCACAAGGAGAGAACCATGAAGAACCTGGTCACACCATCTCAATCGAAACCGAGGAGGGCGAGAGTCGTTCCCGGGATCGCCATCCTTTCTATGCCGTGGACCTTGCCACGGGCCCTGCCTTGGGTCCTGGCATCGGCCCTGTTATGGATGACGGGCTGTACGCCGCCCACGCAGGAGAGCGCCCAGAGAACCGCACCGGCGACGCCAACTCCCACACCCGAGCAAAAGGGCAGCGACGAGGCAATGAGGGAGCCAGCGACCCCGGCGATGGGCGCGCCCGAGCCGGAGCCAGTCCGCGAGGCGGCGCCGCGGCCCCGGCCGACCTCGCCACAGGCCCCTCGTCAGGGACGTCCACTGGCGGCCGCCCCGACGGCCCCGGCAGTGCCAGTAGCCCCGGCCGCGCCACCGGCGGCCGCTCCGGCGCCGCCCCGGACCTACACGATCGCGGCGGGCTACTCGCTCGGCGTCTGGACCTCGAATGAGATCTCGACCAAAACGGCCAAGGAAGGCGATCGCTTCGAGGCCAGCCTCGCCAACGCCATCGTCGATGACGATTGGGTCATCGCCCGGAAGGGCGCGCGCGTCGAGGGTGTGGTGGTGAGCGTCGATCCGGGAGGCAGGGTCTCCGGGGTGGCGAGCCTCGCCGTCAAACTGACCCGCCTGACCCTCGCCGATGGGCGCACGGTCCCCCTCTCGACCAGTGAGTTCAGTCGTCAAGCGAAGTCGACCAAGGGCAAGGATGCCGCCAAGATCGGCATCGGAGCCGGCGTCGGCGCGGCGATTGGCGCGATTGCCGGTGGCAAGAAGGGCGCGGCCATCGGTGCCGGCGCTGGGGGAGCCGCCGGGACCGGGGCCGTCCTGGCGACCCGGGGCGACGCCGCGGTCATCGCGGCGGAATCGCAGATCACGGTCCGGCTCCTCTCCGGGGTGACCGTCTCCCAGAAGTGAGAAGTGCGCAGATGAGTATCGAACTGAAAGAGAATGGTGGGGCGACTCCCGACCATCCCACGATCGACTGTCTGATCATCGGGGCGGGAATGGCCGGGCTCTCCGCCGCCCATCGACTTCAGTCGCAAGGCCTGGCGGTCGCCCTGCTCGATAAGGGGCGTGGGGTCGGAGGACGCCTCGCGACCCGCTGGCGGGAGAGGGCGGAGGGTGGGCGCGCCTATTTCGATCACGGAGCCCAATTCTTCACCGTCCGGAGTCCGCTCTTCCAGTCGTTTGTCGATCGATGGCGAGACGAGGGTCTCGTCCGGGAATGGTCGCGCGGGTTCGCGGGCGCGGCTTCCGACTCCCACCTCGACGGCCACCCCCGCTATGTGGTCGAGGGGGGAATGAACGCCCTCGCGAGGCGCCTCGCCAGCCCGCTCCCGGTCTTCACCGGAACCCAGGTGACGGCGATTGAGGGAGACGGAGAGGCCGGCTGGTCGGTTCACCTCGCCACCGGCGAGACGCGGACCGCGCCAGCGGTGCTGCTGACGCCGCCCGTCCCCCAGTCCCTCCAACTCCTCGCTGCAGGATCGACCGTGCTGCCTGCGGTGGAAGAACAACGGCTCCGTGCCGTCGCCTACGACCCTTGCCTGGCCCTCCTGGTCGAGCTCGACCGGCCCAGCCGGTTGCCCGATCCGGGCGCCCTGCAGTGGCGACAGGAACCGATCTCCTGGATCGGCGATAACCACCGCAAGGGGCTCTCCGCCGAGATCGTCACCGTCACGATCCACGCCGGACCCGCCTACAGCAGAACGCACTGGGAGACGCCGCCCGAGGTCGTCGCGGAAGAGCTGCTGCTCGCTGCGGGTCAGTGGTTCGACCGGGACGCGGTGCGGCACTGGCAACTCCACCGCTGGCGCTACAGCCAGCCGGTCGAGCCGATTCCCGCTCCGTTCCTCCGGGTCGATCAACCAGCCCCGCTGCTCTTCGCCGGCGACGCCTTTGGCCAGCCGCGGGTCGAGGGCGCCTTCCTCTCGGGCTATGCCGCCGCCAACGCTCTCCTCGGTCTGGGCCCCACCGAGTGAGCCGATGGCGCGTCACTTGGCGAGGGGCTTCTCAAAGACGAGGAAGTGCTGCATCGGCAGGAAGTTCTTCGTCTCTTTCCAGACCAACCCGACCGCTTCCATCTCCTTCCGGCACTGGGCCACCGTCATCTTGTGGAGCCGCTTGATGGGAACCTCCGGATCCTCGCCCCGATACTCGATCTGGACGACGCGACCGCCAGGTTTGAGCGCCCGGACCAGGCTCTCCATCATCTCCCGCGGATAGGAAAACTCGTGATAGACATCGGCGAAGAAGATGACATCGACGGCCTGCGCGGGCAGACGTGCGTCCGTCTCGGTGCTGCCGATGGTCCTGATGTTCGGCAGCCCGAGCTTTTTCAAACGGGCTTCCAGCAAGGACAACATCTCCGGTTGCAGATCGACGGCGTAGACGGTCCCGCGTGGGACCGCGCGCGCAAAGCGGAACGTGAAATATCCCGTTCCCGCTCCAACATCCGCGACGACGTCATCTGGACGCAGGCGCATGGCGGCGACGACGTCGTCCGGGCGCTCCTCCTCGATCCGCTCCGGTCGCTCAAGCCATCCCGCTCCCTGATAGCCCATGACGTGCGCTATCTCCCGTCCGAGATAGAACTTTCCAATCCCATCCGGGTCATGTTTCGCCCTGGTTTCGTAGTAGGGTGACTTCGCCGCCTGCGTCGAGCGCTCGGCGGCCGGAGCTTGCCCTCCCATCTCCGTGAGTGGCCATCCCCCGTCGCATCCCGACAAGAGCGTCGCTCCCATCAACAGCCCGATCCACCCATACCTCCCAAACCTCCAACTCCGCATCCGATCCTCTCTTCTCATCCGATCCCCCTTGTGTTCCACGTGCCTCGGTTTCACTCAGCCGGCGTTCATCGGCGAAGACAATAGTCCCCAGATGACACAGATTGACACAGATTTCCTCACAAAAGATCCACCAGGAATCTGTTGTTCCTTTACGTCATCAGCGGAGAAAAGATACGAACCTCTGCCAATACCAGGTGGGACAGGTACAAAATGGGACAAACGATAACGAAAGGTAGGAAAAAGAGGGGAGATGGCGGCGTCCGGACTCGAACCGGAGACCTAGGGGTTATGAATCCCTCGCTCTAACCAACTGAGCTACGCCGCCATAATTGCCCAGGACAGGCAAAGCAGGTAAATTAGCACAACTACCCCCTTTTCGACCAGAGGGGATTACGATTTTTTTACTTCCTCAGCGCAAAAACTATGGTCGGTAAAGCCAGCGGCGACCACTTCCTGAAGCCGTGCCGCCCCAGCGCGAAGAAGATCCTTGGTCATTTCACCGCCCTCCGGAAGTTCGAACCTGATCGGCGGATGGAAGATAACGCGAACCTTGCGCGGTCGCGGAAGCCAGTGATGAAACGAGTAGGCCTCATATCCGCCAACGATCGTCGCCGGAATGACCGGGATACCCGCTTCGAACGCCAGCCGGATCGCCCCCGTCTTGAACTTCATCAGATTGCCATCCTGCGTTCGTCCCCCCTCGGGAAAGACGACCAGTCCGCCTCCACGGCGGAGTTGCGCCGCCGCCACTTTGAGCGCGTCACGGTCTGCCCGTTCAAGGTTGACCGGAAAGGCTCCATACACCTTCATGAGCGGGCCAATTAGCGGCTTTTTCGTCATGATATCCCAGGTCATATAGCGCATCGGCCGCCTGACCGGCGCCGAAACCCAGAGCGGATCCGCGTAACTGACGTGGTTCGGAGTTAACAGAAAAGGCCCCGCCGTCGGAATATTCTCAACTCCATAATATTCAATCCTGAAATAGAGGCGCAGTAACGCCATCGTCACGAGGCGTGTCAGACTGTAGATCCAGAGGACTGGCATACTAGATTAACCTCAATTCTGGCATTCTGGCATTCTGGCGATCCAAATAGTTGGGTTTCAATGAAAACTTCTGCCATATCTGCGATTTTAGCTTAATTTGGGTTAGAGAGGAGTCAACGCATTAACCGTGAGAGACCTGTCAGAAGTTTTGTGTAACCGGCATAACAACGATCGATATCGGAAAGCAATATCGTGAAACAGCGAGTGGAACTAACGGTAAACGATTCTGCCGGAGAATAGCAAACCGCTCGAAGAGACTGCGGTCTTTAATGACCTTTCTCAGCTTGACAGGGTTAATGGATCGTAGTTCGAAGAG
>JBEIJP010000134.1:0-7077 GCA_040380245.1 Acidobacteriota bacterium
AGCTTTGCCCCGACGAAAAGGTGAGATTGCCAATCCGGCCAGGAAAATCGAAGGCCAGACGCTCTCCGTGAACTCGTCGCCAGAGCAGCCCCCATTCAAAGCCGCGCAGATCGACTTCTCCTCGTGCAAGGCTGGCAAGATCCTCACGCAACCAACGATCTGCCAGCTCGATATTTCCCTCCTGCCACGCCTGGGCGGCCCGCTCCAATCGCTGCGGGTAGCCCGCTTGCCAGGCTCGTTGCGCCGCCTTCCGCGCCTCGCGCCCTCGCCACCAGGCGAGGCCCGTCAGGCTTCCCGCCAGTAACAGCCCGGTGCACGCGGCTGCCGCTACCAACCGCCTGTGCCGGGCGATCCATTTGCGTACCCGATAGCCCCGATTCCCTCTTCTGGCCTCAACCGGTTGGCCATCCAGATAGCGGAGAAGATCATTGCGCAAGTCCAGAACGGAACGATACCGATCGGCTGGCTCCTTCCGCAGGGTTCGCCGAATGATGCTGTCGAGATCGCCGCGCAGCAGACTCTTCTCACCGCGGGCAACGCGGCTCGGAAGAGGGGGATCCTCGTCGGTGATGGCCCGCAAGACAGCGGCCAACGTCTGAGAAGTCGATCCCAAACGCAGCGGGTGAACCCCCGCAAGCAGTTCATAGAGCACCACACCGAGTGAGTAGAGATCCGAGGCCGCCGTCACCTCCTCCTCCCGGACCTGTTCGGGGCTGGCATACTCTGGGGTCATCGCCTGAAGCCCGGTCTGCGTCAAACTGAGCCTCTCCATCTGACCGGAGGTGTCCAGAATCTTGGCGATTCCGAAATCGAGCAGACGGATCTCTTCCCTTTCGCCATCAGCCTGGTCTGTCACAAAGATGTTTCCCGGCTTCAAATCCCGGTGCACAACCTGCTGACGATGCGCGTAGGTGACCGCGTCACAGACCTGGACGAAGAGCCGAATGCGCTGTTCGAGGTTCAACCCCCGGCGGTCCGACCAGACCGTCAGCGGATATCCCTCGACAAACTCCATGACGATATATGGCCACCCTTCCTCTGTCGTTCCACCGTCGAGCAGTCGCGCGATGTGCGGATGTTGCAGACTGGCGAGAATCTGACGCTCTTGCCGGAAGCGTCGCAGCACCTCGTCGCGATTGAACCCGGGCCAGACCAGCTTGATCGCCACTTCGCTCTGATATTCGGCGTCCGCACGGCGGGCTCGAAAGACGACTCCCGTGCCCCCACGGCCCACCTGTTCGACCAGTTCGTAGGGCCCCACCCGCCGGCCCAGATGAATCGGCTCCTCCGTGAGCGTCATGAGAGAGGGATCCTGGAGAACCGGCTTCTCGATGAAGTCGATGACCTGCGGTGTCAACTGGAGCAGCTCCGCCACCTCTTCCCGGATCTCCGGTTCGTTGACGCAGAGGCTGTCGAGCAGCGAGTCCCACGTCGTCGGGTCCTCTTCGATGACGAATTCGTAGATCTGCTTGACCTGTTCCGCCTTGGTACTCTCCCTTTCCACGGCATCCTCCATATTTAGAGTGGCATTCTACAGTGGAAAAATCGCTGGAAATATTCTGGTCGGACGTGCTATGTTTTTATTGGATTTTTAAGAAAATCCATCTTCAGTTTAAATCCAAGACCTTTTGATCACCCTCTTCCCAATCGTTTTCCGGGTGACTCTGTCAGCAGTTGCCGGCGACGAACGGGAAAGAGAGCAAGTGTGGCAAGCGAGGCATCTATGTCGACCGAGCTTCAGATCACGGACCTGCTGGTGGCCGCGCGAGGGGGCAACATCCACGCGCGGGAAGACCTCATTCCTCTCGTCTACCGCGAGATGCACCGTTTGGCGCGGCAATACCTCCGTAGCGAGCGCTCAAACCATACGCTGCAGCCCACGGCGCTGGTCAACGAGGTCTACCTTCGCCTCTTCAACGGCGCCCCGCTGGAAGTGACGAGCCGCAGCCACTTCTACGCCATTGCCGCCACGCAGATGCGGCAGGTCCTCATCGATCACGCGCGACGGAAACGGGCGCAGAAGCGAACCATGGAATGTGCGGCTGGGGATCAGCAGCAGCTGATGCCCCCTGCCCACCTCACCCCGGAGGAGTTGCTGACCCTGGACGAAGCGTTGACGCGCTTCAAAGTCCTCTATCCGAGAGCGGGAACCCTGGTCGAATTGCGCTATTTCGCTGGCTTGACTGAGGCCGAAACGGCTGAGATTCTCGACATCTCCATCAGCACGACCAAACGGGAATGGAACTTCGCCAAGGCATGGCTTCTTCGCGAATTGACACGATGACGGAGTGCCTGCCGCCGCGCTGCCGAAGGAGCGCCCATCTCTCTGGACCGAGCAGGATCTGGAAAGGGAGAGGACTCAGGCACCCCGGTTGGCCCTCTCCACCCCCGGTGACCTCCCATCAATAGCCCGAAGCTGACTGGCCCAGCTCCGGTTGGGAGGAGAGATCCTCGCGGGTCGATTCCTGAACGATCCGGACACCGGCACTCGCCCCAATCCGGGTCGCCCCGGCGGCGATCATCTCCCGCGCTCCGGCGAGGTCCCGCACTCCCCCCTGAGGCCTTGACGCCGAGCCGCTCCCCCACTGCCCGACGCATCAACTCGATATCCGCGACGGTCGCCCCTCCCTGACTGAACCCGGTCGAGGTCTTGACGAAATTCGCTCCTGCCTCGCGAGCCAGATGGCAGGCGAGGACCTTCTCCTCGTCCCTGAGCAATGCTGTCTCGAGGATGACCTTGACGAGGGCACACCCTTCGCGCGCCGCCTGCACCACCGCTTCGATGTCCCGGCGAACCGTCTGTTCGTCTCCAGACTTGAGCGCGCCGACATTGAGCACCATGTCGATCTCCGTTGCGCCATCAAAGATGGCCCGGTGTGTCTCGTAGGCTTTGACATCCGGCAAGGTGGCGCCCAACGGAAAGCCGATCACCGTGCAGACTTTGACCGGGGAGCCTCGAAGAAGCGACGAACTGAGGCGAACCCAGCACGGGTTGACGCAGACGGAGGCGAATTGGTAGGTCAGGGCTTCCTGGCAGAGGAGATCGATCTGGGAGTGGGTCGCGTCAGGGCGGAGCAACGTATGGTCGATGTAGGAGGCGATCGCACCGGCCGCGGCCGCGGCCTCCCCCCAGGGGAGCCCTATTCGGGAAGCTCCCGCGTTGAGGGCGCAGGCCAGGTCGTGTGGGCTGCACGGGGTCGACGCAGCCGACAATCTCCCGAGGATCGTCTCGGTGATCCGGTCGATCAACCTGTCCAGATCGGTCGCCATCGTCCTGATCTCCCCTTCCACCCGCCCCGTTCCCGTCTTGCCCGTCCATCACCGCCTGAGGAGTGACGGCGCCGCCTAGCAACAACCTCGCCTGGGGCGTGGCTCATCGAGTGGCTGGCCAGCCGTATAGCCGCGCCAGACCTGCTGCAGAATCCAGAGTCCCTGCCAACAGGCGCACTGGAACGCTCGCCACGTCGTTCGTCGCCCGTCCCCCGCTCTTCCCGTCGTTGCCGTTCGCACGGACATGCCATTCCCCCCAAACGTCAGGAAGTGGTCACGACTTCAGAACCGCAGCCCGTTTCTGCCGACACGCCTGACAGATCCCAAAGATCCGCAGGCTGTGATGGGTCGGCTGAAAGCCATAAGTCGCGGCAATCTCGTCCTGTTTCTTCTCGATCACTTCGCTGTAGAATTCGATCAATTCGCCACAGTCGGTACAGATCAAGTGGTCGTGATGCTGGTGGTTGAATTGATGTTCGTATCGTCGTCGACCATCTCCCAGGCGCTCCTCACGCGCCAGCCCGCACTCACTCAACAATTTGAGGGTGCGGTAGACGGTGGTGAATCCAACCGTGGGATCTTTCGATTTGACCTGCTGGTAGAGATCCTCCGCGCTGAGATGGCCCTCGGTCCGGAGAAAGACGCTGAGGATCAGGTCGCGTTGGCCGGTTCTCTTGTATCCAGCCCGTCGCAAGTGCTCGAAAAAGATGGCTCTCTCTTGCTCAAACTCTTCCATCAATGGTTCCAGCAGTGGTCTCAGCGGTTTCAGCGAATGACGCGCGCCTCGTCGTTCCCTTCCCTTGAAGGGGGGAAGCCCGAAGATACTAGCATCAAATCTTCCGCCTACCAAAGACAGAACTTCAACGCCCGACGACTGGCAGTCCACTCGGGACTTTGGCAGGGACAATCGGGGGCGGCTCCAGGCTGTCGAGCGCCCGCAGAAAGTGGATCAGATCCCGTCGCTGGTCTTCCGTGAGATTGAGTTTGGCCACCTTCGCGTCCTGACTGATGACCTCGACCCCCCGGCCACGTCCCCCTCCATCGTTGTAAAACTCAACGACCTCCTCCAGTGTCCGGAAGAGACCGTTGTGCATGTACGGTGCGGTCCGGGAGACATTGCGGAGACCCGGGGTCTTGAACTGTCCGAATCCATCGCGGCGACGAATGACTGCGGCAAATCCGGGATCGGTATCGAGTGGGGCCCCTTTCTCGAGGGAGACGGGCACACCTGTCGAAGCCAGGACGCCGTCGTGGAAATGGGGGGGAATATGGCAGACCGCACACTGTCCCTGACCAAAGAAGAGAACCATTCCCCGCAATTGCGCGGTCGTCAGGGATTCGTTCTGTCCGCGCACGAACCGGTCGTAGGCGGTATCAGTGATGTTCAGTTTTCGCTCGAAGGCGGCCAGGGCGCGGGTGACATTGGGCAGGGAGATCTCGCTGGCGTCTTGTCGTCCGTCAAAACCGAAGGCCTCTTTGAAGAGTTCCCGATACCTGGGAATGGCCCGCAATCGACGGAGCATCTCGGTGACGCTCCCCTGAGGCATCTCATCTTCGGCGAAGATCGGGATCACAGCTTGTTCTTCGAGTGATCCAGCCCGGCCATCCCAAAATTGGAGCGCATTGAAGGCGACATTGTAGAGGCTGGGGGTGTTGCGAAGCAGGTCCTTGCCTGTTCCCGCTCGCTGAGGGCCAATGCCGCGTCCTCCCCGACCGACCGCGCGAGGGAGACCATCGGCCATGCCGTAGGCCGGATGGTGGCAGGAGGCACACGACATCGTCTGGTCACCCGAGAGAACAGGATCAAAGAAAAGTTGATAGCCAAGCTCGACGCGTGCTGCCTCTCCCCGGTTGTGAATCGGTTCGACCGGGGAGGTATAGGGCAGAACCGCCTCCGCTTGAAGCACGCCTCGACCGACGCGCACCCAGGCGGCCTGATCCTCCGGCGGGGTTCGTTTGGCGATCTCGACCCACTCCGCGGTCCCGAGCGCGGACGAGCCTTCCGAGCGGCCGCTTCCCCTCCAGTACCATCCCCCCAGCCCAAGGCTCACGAGGACGATTCCCAACAGCACCATTCGCCACCAGCGAGCCTCCGCCCATCCCCAGACACGCCCTCGCTCGAAGATCCCTTCTGTCGACGACATCGATACACCTCTTTTCCGGGGGGCACGCCAATCGGGTGAGAGACCGCTTTGCCACCGGCGCCTAGCGCTTTCGGCGCCCTCGGGTGGCAGGGTGGGTCTTTGATCAGAAAGGGACGTCTACTGTGCGGGGGGCCGAGTCGTCCAGCTTTCCGTTTGCAACCGCGTCAGCAGTATAAAAAATCGACCTTGGCAAGCGCAACCCACGCTCCACCCCGACCACCCAGATCAACTGCGCAGTCGCCCGGTCATTCCGCCGTGGGCCATCCCGAAATAGTTCCGCCAGGCCAGATCGAGCAGCGGGCGGTCCAATGTCGGGGGGACTCCTTCAAACTGGCAGATGTCGAGAAACCGGTTGATCAGATCACGCGGTTCGCAGGCCTTGCGAGTGCGCTGTTCCCGTCCATACCGCTCGAGCAGTTCGTCCACCAGTTCCGGGCTGTAGGTGATTCCGACCATGTCGGCGTACCGGGCAAAGATCTGCCGGTAGGTCGACTCCGAGGGGGGCTCGATCCGCACCCGGTATCCCATCCGCCGCAAAAAGGCCTCATCGACCAATCGATCCGGATCGAGATTGGTCGAAAAGACGACCAGTTGCTCGAAGGGGACGCTGATCTTCTTGCCCGTGTGGAGCGTCAGAAAGTCGACCTTGCGTTCGAGCGGCACGATCCACCGGTTGAGCAGCTCTTCCGGCTCGACCCGCTGCCGTCCAAAATCGTCGATGACCAGGGTTCCACCATTCGCCTTGATCTGGAAAGGGGCTTCGTAGTAACGGGAGGCCCGATTGTAGATCAGGTCGGTGCTCTCCAGAGACATCTCTCCCCCGACAATGATGAGCGGTCTGGCAATCCGCACCCAGCGACGATCGAAGGATTCGAAGTCCTCCTCATCGAAGGCGCGCTCGTGATTGTGCGCGTCATAGGTGTTGATGACGTGCTCATCGATGGCAATCGCGTAGGGAATCCAGATCGGGGTTTCGAGGGCACGGTTGAGTCGCTCCGCGACCGAGGTCTTTCCGGTGCCGGGAACTCCGGAGATGAAGAGACTGCGCCGGGAATTGATCGCCAGGCCAAGCGTCTGAAGCAGACTCTCCGGCAGAACGAGGTCCGAGAAGGCGCTCGCCACCTGCTCTGGCCCGATCGGATCCTGTGGATTCGCCTGTGAGCGCAGGAGAGCGCTGTAGGACTGCAGCGAGACAGGGGCTGGGCCGACATACCCGGAGATCTCCATGACGCGCCGCAGTCGCTCCCATCCGCGATCGAGCAGTGCGTACCGGTTCATCCCCAACCCGACGGAGCCACGGCTCTCCAGCAGCTTCTCCTGATACAGGTGGTGAAGCAGCGGCTCGACCAGTTGCGTCGGCAGACACATCCGATCCGCGACGAATCCGGTCGTGATGGTGCTCTCCGTCGCGGTCACCTTCAAAGCCAGATCGGCTAAAAACTGGAAGGAGAGCCCTGTCTCCTCGATCGATTCGGGAACAGGGGGGGAGAACTGCGTTCCCCCAAGAGAGGAAGTGCTGGAGAAGAAGAGATCATCGCGCATTCCGGGCAACTCCTATCCGGTCCTTCCCTGCTCCAATCCGCCTTTCCTGATCGATTGTCATCAGGGGAAGCGCGCTTTCGGGGAGCAGATCAGGCACCCTCTCCGACGGGGGACGAAAAGG
>JBEIJP010000135.1:0-7061 GCA_040380245.1 Acidobacteriota bacterium
GAGGGAGGAAGAGCGGTGGAACGAGTCAGAAGGCGCCGCCGTTGGGCAATTGGGTTGGCATTGCTGGGTGGGGTACTCATCGGGCTTGACGTGGGAGATCGATCCGGGGCCACGGCCACGACTCGCCCGATTGGGTTCAACCGGGAGATTCGTCCGATCCTTTCGGAGAACTGTTACGCCTGCCACGGGCCGGACGCCGGGGCGAAGAAGATCCGCTTGCGCCTTGACAACGAAGCCGGGGCGACAGCCGATCTGGGCCGGGGGAGGCGGGCGATTGTCCCGGGCGATCCCGAGCGGAGTGAGCTGGTTCGTCGAATCACCCATCGAGACGAAGCGCTGCGGATGCCGCCGGTCGATTCTCCCCACCGGTTGACCGAGCAGGAGATCTCCCTGCTGACGGAGTGGATTCGGCAAGGGGCCCGGTGGGAAGCCCACTGGGCGTTCATCCGCCCCGAACGGCCCGCGCTGCCAGAGGTGCGCGATCAGTCCTGGCCCCGAAACGGGATCGATCATTTCGTCCTGGCGCGGCTGGAGGAGGCGGGGCTCAAGCCGGCCCCGGAGGCCAATCGCGCCACCCTGCTGCGGCGCGTCTCCTTCGACCTGACGGGGCTCCCCCCCACGTCCGCGGAGATGGACGCGTTTCTGGCGGATTCCAGTCCGAACGCCTATGAAAAGGCGGTCGATCGGCTGCTCGCCAGTCCCCGCTACGGCGAGCGGATGGCCTTCAAATGGCTGGACGCGGCGAGGTATGCCGACACCAACGGCTATCAGATCGACGGGGAGCGCTTCATGTGGCGCTGGCGGGACTGGGTCATCGACGCGTTCAACCGCGACCTGCCCTTCGATCAGTTCACGATCGAGCAGCTCGCCGGGGACCTGCTGCCGCGGCCGACGACGGAGCAGCGCATCGCGACGGCGTTCAACCGCAACCATCGCCTCAATTCCGAGGACGGGATCGTGCCCGAGGAGTACCAGGTCGAGTACGTCGTCGATCGGGTCGACACGACGGCGACGGTCTTCCTTGGCCTGACGATGGGCTGCGCGCGGTGCCACACCCACAAGTACGACCCCCTCTCCCACGAAGAGTATTATCGGTTCTATGCCTACTTCAACAACATCCCCGAGGATGGCCGGGCGCACAACTTCGGAAACTCTGCCCCCTGGATCACCGCGCCGACCGAGACACAGCGGGCCCGACGGGAGCAGCTCGACCGCGAGATCGAGCAGATTGAGCAGGAGGTGTTGCGGGAGACCGCCGCGCGTCAGGACCAGATCGAAGAGTGGGCTCGCGGTCTCGCCAAGGAACCGCCCCGCCACTGGTTTCCAACGCGGGAGCTGACGACGCGGCACGCTTTCGATCCCAACCAACCGGTCGAACTGATCGCGACGGTCGACCACATCGACATGGCCCGGCCGGATGAGGATCTCGGGACCCGGGAGAAGCTCGACCTGAAGAAGACGGGCTTTCGCGAGGGAACGCCGAGCTATCTGCCCTCCCCGCTCGGAGAAGGCGCGGCGTTTGACGGGCGGCTCTTCTTCGACGCCGGGAACGTCGGGAACTTCAATTTCCGGGATCGACTGGTCGACTACAAGGACCAATTCGCCCTCTCCGCCTGGTTCCGGGCCGACTCGGAGCAGAGCGGAGCGATCGTTACCCGGATGAAGGACGGACCGTACGAGAAGGACGGGAATCTGCCGAAGGCACGTGGGTACGGGCTCTTCCTGATCGATGGGAAGCTCCACTTCAACCTGGTGGGGGTCTGGGCGGACGACTCCTGGCGAGTCGAGACAGCCGAGAAGGTCTCGCTGGGAGAGTGGCACCACGTCGTGGCGGTCTTCGACAGCACGCTCCCGTACGATCGGGCCCGGATCTACCTCGACGGGAAGCGGCAGGCCATCAAGCTCAACAACGGGCGGCTCTTCCGCACCTTCAACGACGGCGGGGGATTGTTGCGGATCGGGGGCGGCGGAGGACCCGAGTACCGGTTCCGCGGAGCGCTCGATGAGGTACGCATCTACAAGGTCGCGCCGGACGAGGAGGCCCTCGCCGTTCTGGCGACCGCCGATTCGATCCAGAAGATTGCGGCAATCCCGCCAGCGCGGCGGAGCGAGGGGCAGCGCCTCAAATTGATCCGGGGGTGGTTGAGTGAGCGGGCCCCGAAGGAGTTGCGAGCCAGGGAGGCGAGACGGGAGCAACTCCTCGCCGCGCGACGTCACCTCGAGGCGCAGTTTCCGACGGTGATGGTCATGGAGGAGATGCCCGAGCCGCGTCCAACCTTTCTCCTGCGACGGGGCGCCTACGACCAGCCGGGACCTCGGGTCGAGCGGGGCATCCCCGCCGTCCTGACCCAGGGCTCGCCGGCGGTCTCCCCAGCCAATCGGCTGGAGCTGGCGCGCTGGCTGGTCAGCCGCGAGAACCCGCTGACGGCGCGCGTCACCGTCAACCGGTTCTGGCAGACCCTCTTCGGGACTGGAATCGTCAAATCGACCGAGGACTTTGGACTGCAGGGGGAGCGTCCCTCCCATCCCGAACTGCTCGACTGGCTGGCAGTCGAATGGATGGAAGGGAGCGGCGAGGCGAGTCGTCGCTGGTCGGTCAAGCATCTCCTCAAGACGATCGTCACGAGCGCGACCTACCGGCAGGACTCCCGACAGCCCGCCGAGACCAGCGATCCGGAGAATCGCTTGCTCGCGCGCGGACCGCGCCTGCGCCTATCGGCCGAGATGATTCGCGATCAGGCGCTGCTGGCCGCTGGCCTGCTCGTCGAGCGGGTCGGTGGGCCCTCGGTCAAACCCTACCAGCCGGCGGATCTGCTCAAGGATATGGTCTTCTCGAACATGACCCGTTACACCCCCTCGACGGGAGACGGGCTCTGGCGGCGAAGCCTCTACTCCCACTGGAAGCGGACGATCCTCAATCCGACGATGCAGGTCTTCGACGCCTCTCCACGGGAGCTGTGCTCGGTTCGGGAAGTCCGCACCAACACCCCTCTGCAGGCGCTCAATCTGATGAACGATGTCACCTACGTCGAAGCGGCCCGCTTCCTGGCGGAGCGGATGCTGCGGGAGGGCGGCGCCGCCCCCGCGGAGCGGCTCGCCTGGGGGTTCCGGGCCTTGACCTCGCGTCCCCCAGAGCCGGAGGAGCGTCAAATGCTGCAGGAAAATCTCGAGGCGCAACTTCGCTGGTACCGGGAGAACCCCAAAGAGGCGCGTCGCCTGCTGGAGGTCGGGGAACGACGCAACGGAGCGGGACTCGACACGGCGGAGCTGGCGGCCTACGCCATGACCGCCAGCCTGCTGCTCAACCTCGACGAGACGATCACTCGTCCCTGACCTCGGCCGGCGATTACGCCCTGGGGGAAGCTGCCCGAATCGACATCGACCACGTTGGCAATCGCCACACCAACCATTGAGGACGCTTCATGTTCAAAGTTTTCTTTTCTACCCTTCTGATCTTCGCGGGATTCGTCGTCAGTGGTCCAGCCCAGAACCCGACCCTCGACTTTCGTCTGGAGAATCGCACTGGAATCAACATTCACTCTATCTTTATTGCCAGCCACGACTCGGATGAATGGGGGGATGATCTGATGGAGGACGACATCCTGCGTGACGGTGAAGATCTCGATATCGAGTTTCATCCGAAGGCCGGAGCGCGGCTGTGGGATCTGCGGATCGAGGACAAGGAGGGCGACTCCGTCGAGTGGGAGAGCATCGACCCCTCGAAGTTCGAGGTTCTGACACTGAAGATCGTCAAAGGCAAACCGGTCGCGGAGTGGCGTTGATCGCGAATGAGTCACCTGACACACTCGGACCAGCCTTGGTGGGGATGACGGACGGAGCAGCGATCAATCGATCGACCGTGGAGAATCGGCGATGAAGACAGACAAGAGACACAAAGAGGAACAGACACGCCCTACAGACCCAGCGTCAGAACTTGGGAGCCTCCTCTCGCGCCGGGCGTTTCTGCGCGAGTCGACCCTCGGCGCGGCTGCCCTGGGAAGCCTGCTGTCCGCGGAAGGATCGGTCCGGGCGGAGGGAGCGGAAGTCGCCCGTGGCCCGCATTACGCCCCCCGGGCGAAGCGGGTGATCTACCTCTACCAATCCGGCGGCCCCTCGCAGCTCGACCTCTTCGATCCGAAGCCGGGACTGGAGAAGTTCCGCGGACAGAACCTGCCGGACTCGATTCGGCAGGGCCAGCGGTTGACCGGGATGACCGCCTTTCAATCGAAGTTCCCCGTCGCGCCGAGCCTCTTCCGCTTCGATCGCTACGGGCAGTCCGGTGCGACCCTCAGTGAGCTGCTCCCCCACACCTCCACCATCGTCGACGATCTCTGCTTCATCCGCTCGATGCACACCGAGCAGATCAATCACGACCCGGCGATCACCGCCGCGCTGACTGGATTCCAGCTGGCTGGACGTCCGAGTATGGGCGCCTGGATCGCCTATGGCCTGGGGAGCGAGAATCGTGACCTGCCCGCGTTTGTCGTCATGGTCTCGATCGGATCGGGAAACTCCGGGGACCAGCCGCTCTACGATCGACTCTGGGGGAGCGGGTTTCTCCCCTCCCAGTTCCAGGGAGTCAAGTTCCACAACGGGCGGGATCCGGTGCTCTTCCTCTCCAATCCGCAGGGAGTCGAGGGGCAGGTGCGCCGACGATTCCTCGACGACCTTGGCCGGCTCAACGAGAAGAACGCCGCCAAGGTGGGGGACCGGGAGGTCCTCGCACGGATTGCCCAGTACGAGATGGCCTATCGCATGCAGTCCTCTGTGCCAGAGCTGACCGATCTCTCGAGCGAACCGGAGCGAACCCTCGAGCGGTATGGTCCGGACGCGCGCAAACCTGGAACCTTCGCCGCCAACTGCATTCTGGCGCGACGACTGGCGGAGCGCGGCGTTCGGTTCATCCAGCTCTTCCACCGCGGCTGGGACCAGCACAGCAACTGCCCGAAACAGATCCGGAATCAGGCTCGCGACATCGACCAGCCGACCGCGGCGCTGCTGACAGACCTCAAAGAGCGCGGCATGCTCGACGACACCCTCGTCATCTGGGCGGGCGAGTTTGGACGCACCGTCTACTCCCAGGGAGCGCTGACGGCGGACAACTACGGGCGCGATCATCACCCGCGCTGCTTCACCGTCTGGCTGGCAGGCGCCGGAATCAAAGCCGGCCAGACGCTGGGGGAGACGGACGACTTCAGCTACAACATCACCCGCGACCCCGTCAGCCTCTACGACCTCAACGCGACGATCCTCCACCTGCTCGGGATCGACCACACCCGCCTGACCTACAAATATCAAGGCCGCAACTTCCGGCTGACCGATGTCCACGGAGAACGGATCGAGCGAATTCTGGCCTGAACTGGAAGGGGGGTCACTCCCCCTGGAACTCCACTGTCACCGTGCGATAGCCAAAACCCTCGGCAAGCAGCTTCATGATCGACTCGGCCGAGGCGCGGTACTGCGCGCGATACTCCGTGACGAACTCGCTGACCTGCTTTTCCGCGGAGGCGCGGGCCTGCTGAATCAACTCATTCTCTTCCTGCACCGTGATCGGGTAGGTCTGAAACCATTTCTGTCCTGGCTGTTTGTCGTAGACGATCAGGTCGCGGATGTGGAAATCGACCTTGACCGGAGGCATGACGATGCGGACTCGCTCCGCGTCGATGCGCTGAATCGAAAACTCCTTCTGGCGTAAGTCGTATTTGAAGTTGAGATCGAACTTGAAGATCAGCGCGGCCTTCTTGGGGATCGAAAGATTCTCGCGGTTGATCTCGGTGGTGACGATCTCCTTGAGCACGGCCTTCATCACGACCAGCTCTCCGATATTGCGGACGGTCGATTCGATGCTCCCCTCGACGCGGGTCCTCCCCAGACTGGACATTCCATCGGGGCGCCAGAGGGAGAAGGCCAGGGCGCCGGCGAGCAGGCCGACCGCCAGGACGATCAGGTAGCGAAGAAGCGGGAAGCGCATCGGTCCTCCTCTGCCAGGGGTTTCGGGTGTGGGGCCATCGAGCCCCCTCATTGTGGCCCTTGCCGGGCGAACCGGCAAGCCCGGGCTTTCTCCATCACAGTATTGTACTTCCCGGGCGAATGGGCGATGATGAGGCAGGTTGAATATACAGCAGAGACCACAGGATATGACCGGTGCTTCCCTTCTGAGAGACAGTATTGTCACGGGAGCAGAGAGGCCTTCGTTCAACATTATCAACGACCGAATGACCTCGTCGAGATCGAGGAAAGTGGAGGATTCCCTATGACAAATCATGGGTTGGGAGAGGTGTCCACGTCTCCCGCAACGATGCATGGCCCGTCGGCAACCGAGACCGCCGGGAATGACCAGGGGAAATTGATCGTCATTACCGCGCCCCTGACCGAGACCATCGACCACGCAGGTTACTTCATCCAGATGGGAATGGCCTCGATGCCGATCTGGATGGAAGGGGTCATGAACCGCAAATATCCAGAGTGGCGGAACGTCGAGCACAATCCGGACCAGAGCGCCCGGTACATGCCGGCCGGTGTCCGTCTGGTCGAAGCGGCCCTGCTGCGCGAGTTCAGCGCCGATGACATCGTCTGCTGCTATCCGGACGACCTCGACCGCTTCATCGGGCCAAACACCCGGGTCGTCGCGGTCTCGACCCACAACCCGCTGGGCGTGACCTTCGCCGCCGGAGTCTACACTTCGATCTTTGGCAGCTCGAAGATGCCGATCAACTCCCACTACTCCCGGGAGATGTTCGCGAAGATCAAAGGGAATCCCCACCGATCGAACTTCAAGGTGATCGTCGGAGGCTCTGGCGGCTGGCAGATCACCCAGACCAACAGCTTCGAGGAGCTGGGAGTCGATTGCGTCGTCGAAGGGCGCAGCGAGTCCGCCGACACCATGTCGCTCTTCCACCGGGCGATTGCCGGGGAAGAGATCCCGCGCGAAGTCGAGGTGGGCCATCCCAAGGAGCGGGACGCGCTGATGGTGCCGGACAAGCGCACCACCTTCGGGGTGGTCGAGATGACGACCGGCTGCGGACGGCGCTGCAAATTCTGCGTCCCGGACCTCAATCCGC
>JBEIJP010000136.1:0-7033 GCA_040380245.1 Acidobacteriota bacterium
CGCCGGGGAATGGCGCCTCCTCGCTCGTCGTTCCTTTTCGATCGTCATTTGCACGCCAGACGCGGGTGGGAGGACCTCCGATCCGCGGCCAGACAGCCGGAACCCTCTCGGGGCTTCGCTGTCTGGAACACCGAGAGCAGTGTGCGAACCTGCACAGAAGGAGGCTTGAGCGAATGAAAAGTCTACTGAGACTGATGACCGTTTGTATGCTCGGATGGTGGTTGGGGCCAGCGGCACAGGCGCAACAGATTCACGGGGACTACCTCGAATCGCGCAATGCCGACGTCTATACCGGGCATTGCTACGCCATGTCGGAGCTGAACCTCGCCGGAGACCAGGCGATTCTGGCTTGGCGGGTCTCGCGTGGGGAGTGGGATGGGGTTCCGCTGGATGGCCTGAGCGTCGTGGGCGTGACCCGCGCCTCGGGAACGATGGGGAGCCCGTATGTCGAAACGCCATCGGCCAAGTCTGTCCTGATCCTCGACGCCAGGGCGACCCCCCTGCAGCGCCGGGCGCTGACCTCCTTTGCGCAGGCGATGGCGGGCAACATTCTGCAAGAGATCGTCCGCACCGAGATCGCCCCGATCTCCCTCGAGCTGGCCTTCCACGGCGAGCACCCGAGCGGAGGGCGCCTGGAAGCGGGCGGCCTGGCCAGCGTCATCGCACGCAGCCTGACCGCTGGCGATCACATCTGCGGAAACGAACAGACCTACTATCCTCCCTTGACCTCGACCGCTCATTCAATGCCGGCGGTCGCCTCCCTCGATCAGTTCAAGGGGGAAGGTCTGGGTGTCTCCTGGACGCTGCGCAACAAGCGGAGCGCCTTTGTTGGCCATTTTGCCCGGTGAGGCCCCTGAGACGAGACGCAGTGCTCCAATGAACTTCGGAAGGAGTGGTCGGATGAGGTTTGGTCAAGAAGGAAGCGGGAGGAGTTGGATCAGAAAGGCCGCCGTCGGAGTGGCCGCGCTCTTCCTTGTGCTGAGCGGTCTCCCCGTCGGGCTGGCTGGGGAGCGAGCTGAGGGCTATCGGGTGGAGTCGATCGGACCGGCCACCGACTCGTCCCTGGCGGAGTCGATCCGTTCTGTCTTGAGCCCGTCAGGCATCCGGGTAGTCAATGGAGGGGGTTCGACCGTCTGCGAACTCTGGCTACGCCGGGAGATCCCGGCCAGTGCCGAAGAGGTCTCGGGAGCCTTCTTCTCGAAGATCGGGGAGGGAACGTTCGTTGGTCTGGCCCATTTCCCCAAGAATGGGGGCGATTTTCGTGGCCAGGGGCTGGCTGCAGGATGGTACACCATGCGGTACGCGATGATCCTGCAGGACGGAAACCACCTGGGAGTCTCTCCTTCCCGCGATTTCCTGCTCTTCAGCCGGGTATCGGACGACTCTGACCCCGGCCGGGCGTTCCCGATCAGTGAGCTCTATCAAAAGAGCCGGGCCGCGGCCGGCACCGGCCACCCCTCCAGCTGGAGCCTCGTCTTCCCGACCGAGGAGAAAGGGCTGCCGCGAGTCGTCACCAATCACGAGGAGCACGTCATCCTCGAGATGCAACTGCCCACGGCCGGCGCTCCGACGACGGTGGGGATGATCATCATCGGCAAGACGGAGGGCTGATCGCCCTCCTGGCAAAGGAGAGAGTCCCTAATGGCGCTTCACTTTTTCTACAAGAGCACCTGAACGACCTGTCGGAACGCGCGGAGTTTCCTGCGCGAACTGCTCGAGCAGCACCCGACGGCGCCGCCCCTCGTCGAACGCGACTACGCGAAGACCCCTCTCACAGAAGCGGAGTTGACCCTTCTGCTGGGAGCCGACCTGGTTGGGCCCTTCCTCAATACTCGCCACGCCCTCTACAAAGAGCGTGGCTATGCCAGCCAGCTTCCCACCCGGGAGGAGCTGATCGAGCTGGTCCCGACCGAGCCCAACCTGCTGCGACGCCCGATCGTACGCTGGGGCAAGCGAACGGTCATCGGCTTCGATCGAGAGGCACTGACGGCGCTGCTTGGTCAGCCATGAGAGTGCTCCCCAACGCTGAGAGCCAAGCCCTCTCCGACGACCTGCCACCGCTCCGCTACTGGCCTTTGCCCTACCCTGCCCTGCGACCTGTGGTCGATCCGTGACTGCGGCCCTCCTGGCCAAGCCATTCTGCGCGAAGGAGAAAGAGGTTGATGAAGACCTTGTTGCTGGAACTGTTGTTGATTCTGCTCCTGATCGTGGCGAACGGCTTCTTCTCGATGGCCGAGATGGCGATCGTCTCGGCGCGACGCGCCCGATTGCACCAATCTCAGCGATCAGGGGACCGACGCGCGAAAGTCGCACTGGAACTGGCCGAGTCGCCGGACCGGTTTCTCTCGACGGTCCAGATTGGGATCACCCTGATTGGGATCCTCGCTGGAACTCTGGGAGGAGCGACATTGGCCGGAGAGATTGCCCGACTGCTCCAGCGGATCGGAGAGAGTTCGAGCCTTCCTCTGCTGCACTGGTTACCTGCCTACAGCGAGATGATCAGCGTGGGGATCGTGGTCATCGCCATCACCTACCTCTCCCTGATCATCGGAGAGCTGGTTCCCAAGCGACTCGCGCTCAACGCGCCGGAGCGAATCGCCACGCAGGTCGCCAGCCCGATGCGTGCTCTCTCCCGGGCCGCCGGCCCGCTGGTCCAGATCCTCGATCAATCCACGTCGGGAATCCTTCGTCTCTTCCGGGTTCGACTGCAGGCGGCTTCCCCGATCACCGAGGAGGAGGTCAAGATTCTCATCGAGCAGGGGACGCAGTCGGGCGTCTTCAACCCGGTGGAGCAGTCGCTCGTCCGCAATATCTTCCGACTGGCGGATCAACCGATCGGGACGCTCATGACCCCGCGGATGGAGATGGTCTGGCTGGACGTGGATCGCCCGCTGGATGAGCTGCGTCGACGCGTCATCGAGAGTCCCCACACCACGTTCCCCGTCGGGCGGGGGAGTGTCGACGATTGTCTCGGGGTCGTCAAAGGGAAAGAACTGCTCGCCGCCATCGAACGTCACCGATCGTCCGGGGAGAGTCCACAACCTTCCCCGCCATTTGACTGGGCCGCCCTCCTGCGAGAGCCCCCGCTTCTGCTCGAGACGCGCTCCGCCCTCGACGCGCTCGAAGCCTTCCGGTGCTCTCCGCTCCAGATGGCCCTGGTCATCGATCTCAACCAATCGATCGAGGGGCTGGTCACGGCCGAGGATATCCTGCACGCCATCGTCTCGGATGCGGTTTCCCGTACCCAATCTCCATTCGCCACCCACCCGTCTGAGGAAAAGAGGAGAGAGGAACCCTGGATGCTCGAGGGAAGCCTCTCCCTGCTGCAGTTGAAAGAGATCTTTCCGCTCGGCCCCCTCCCTGGAGAAGAACGGGGCTTCTTCACGACCCTCTCAGGCTTTCTGATGAGCCAGCTGGGCCGCGTCCCGACCGTCGGAGATGTCGTCGAATGGGGCGGGTATCGCTTCGAGGTCGCCGCGATGCAGGGGCGCCGCGCGGCGCGCGTGGCGGTGATGCCGCCGCCGCTCCCCTCTGACAAGATCGAGTAGCCCTCCCCCTCTGGTCGCACGGGCTCCCCGTTCCCCCTGCCGTGCGCAGAGACGAGAAGGCCCTGCTCAGAGACTGAGCAGGGCCTTGATCGAGACCGGCATCCCGGACCGCTTCAATCATCAAATCTTGATGACGTTCTCCGCTTGCAATCCTTTGGGCCCGTTCATCACTTCGAACTCGACCTCATCCCCCTCCTCGAGGGTCTTGAAGCCCTCGGCACGGATCGACGTGTAGTGGACGAAGACATCTTCCTCATCCTGACCCAGGGAGATAAACCCGTAGCCCTTGGAATTATTGAACCACTTCACTTTACCCTGTTGTCTCTCTGCCATATTGAATGTACCTCCTAAATTCGACTCAGGAACGTATTCGAAACCAGCCTGTTGGGGTAAGCTGATGTCCCGCTCACTCAGTGCTCTTCGCCAAAATCCAGATCTCTTTGGATATGACTCTTCAGGAGCCGATCCATTCAAGCTTCGGTTTGGTGCAGCTGCCTCCGTGGCCTCCAGGACAACCGTCATTACAGCGGCTCGTCCGCAAGACAGACTTCTCCCTGATCGATTCGGTGAATCAGAGAGAAGATCGACTTGTGACGCTGCTAAAATTGAGGGCTCACACAACACAGTTGGGAACTCGCTTAGTGTCTGCATCAATCAATGGGACGCTGCCACAGGGGCAGGGCCCCTTCGATTGACTTCGACTCTTGATTTGTTGTCTTGATCTGATGCTTCCGGACATCCGAAGGTCGACCCGGTAGACAACCTCTCCGACCTGGTGCGGGATCGATGCCTCCAAAATGCGTCAGTAAACACGGCGCGCATACTACTCAACGTCCTATAGGGTGTCAAGAGAAATGGAGCGGGATGGGAGATGGCTGAATGGGCTGCCAAAAGGCCTGATCACTTGGAAAAAAGGCCAGTCCAGAATGGTCGTTTCGACGAAGAAGGCGGTGGCGTGATGCGACAACCTTGACGAGCGAGAAGTTAAATTGTAAGACTGATCACGCCTGTGGGAGAGAGTGGAGTTGCCTCGTCACTCCCAGCCAATCGCTCAATCGAACGCGCATCAAGGAGCCCATCCATTATGAAATCGATCCGTGTTATTCGACAGATTCTCGCGCTGTTTCTGATTCTCTATCCCGCACTGGGGCAGTCGCCAGCGCCGACGGGTCAGCCGCGTGCGCTCGAGCTGCGCGACGCACTGGCGTGGAAGAGGATTGCCTCGCCAGCGGTCTCGCCCGATGGGAAGTGGTTCGCGCACAAGCTGGTGCCGAACGAGGGGGACAGCGAAGTCGTGCTGCGGCGGCTGGAAGACGGAAAGGAATGGCGGTTCCCGGCGGGGGAGACGGCGATGTCGGCCACGGGCCCGATGGGGCCGGGGATGATGGCACAGAGCGAAGTGGTCTTCGCCGACGACTCGCGGTGGCTCGCTTTTCCGATCGCGCCGACCTTTCGCGACAGCCAGCGATTGAAGCGGGAGCGCCAGCCGTTGCAGAACCGGGTCGTGTTGATCGATTTGGAGTCGGGAAAGAAGATCGAATTCGAGAAGATTCGCCGCTTCGCCTTTTCGGGGGAGCAGGCTGGATGGATCGCCCTGCAACGCTATGGCGCGGAACCAGCACCGGGCCCGAGTACCGGTCCGGCAAGCGGGGCGGCGAGTGGGGCGACGAGTGGGCGGACAGTGGAGCGGGCCACCGGCACGGATCTGATCCTGCACGAACTGGCGACGGGCCACCAGCTCAACATCGGCAATGTCGCCGACTTCTCCTTCAACCGGCAAGGGTCCTGGCTGGCCTGGACGATCGACGCCGCCGAGATGATGGGGAATGGCATCCAGATCCGCAATATGGCGACAGGAGCCGTCCTGCCGCTCGACAACGACCGGGCGGTCTATCGGGGCCTCAACTGGACCGAGAAGGGAGAGGCGCTGGCCGCCGTCAAGGGCTTCGAAGACAAGGCCTATACCGAAAAGGTCTTCCAACTGATTGGGGTCATCTTCACCAAAGAGAGGCTGCGCAAATTGACCTGGAATCCGCTGGAGGACAAGACCTTCCCCGCCGGCATGACGATCAGTCCGAACCGGGAACCGACCTGGAACGATGATCTCAGCGCGATCCTCTTCGGAATCCACGATCTCAAAAAGAAGAAGGAGGCGGCGGGAACAAAAGACCCGAAGGAGGGTGGAGAGCCGGGTGGCTCGATGTCGGCCAGTGCCAGCGCCTCCCGGACGGCCCCGGAAGAGCCAGCGAAGCCGGACCTCGTGCTGTGGCACTGGCAGGACCAGCGACTCCAATCACAGCAGCAGGTGGAAGAGCCCCGTGACCGCAACTTCAGCTACCTGGCAAGCTACCTGGAGAAGGAGGAGCGGTTCGTCCGGCTGGCCGATGAGAGCCTGCGGACCATCACCCCGGCGCCCCACCAGCGCTATGGCATCGGCGTGGACCGACGGGAGTACGAGAGGATGGGCAACCTCGATGGGCGACGGTACCAGGATCTCAACATCGTCGATCTGAAGACAGGGGAGCGCCGGCTGGCCTTGAAGAAGAACCGCTACTCCTACGGAGTGTCGCCGGATGGGACCCGACTGCTCTACTTCGACGATGGCCATTTCTTCTCCCTCGATCTGACTTCGGGGCAATCGACCAATCTGACGGGCAAGATCGATACGACCTTCTGGGACACGGAGAACGATCTCAATGTGGTCAAGCCGCCGGTGCCGCCGATTGGGTGGACCAGCGATAGTGAGCACGCGCTGCTGAGCGATGGTTGGGATGTCTGGAAGGTATCGGCGAAGGGCGGCTCGGCGGTCAACCTGACGGTCAATGGTCGGAAGGAGAAGATTCGCTACCAGACCCGGCTACGGCTCGATCCAGACGAGAAGGGGATCAACTCGGCACAGCCCATCTATATGCGGACCTATGGGGAGTGGACGAAACAGGCCGGCATCGCCCGGATCGATCCCAACCACACCGGGCCACACGTGCTGCGGTGGGATGACGCCGTCTACGGCGGAATGCTGAAGGCGAAGCGGGCGGAGGTCTATCTCTTTGCCCGCGAGACGTACAACGAACCCCCGACCTGGTACAGCGCTGACAATTCACTCGCCAATCCGCGGAAGCTGACGGAGAGCAACCCGCAACAGGCGCAGTTCCGCTGGTCAGCCGGGAGCCGCCTCGTCGACTACACGTCAGCGAAGGGCGAAAAGCTGCAGGGAGCCCTCTACCTGCCAGCCAATTACGAGCCTGGCCTGAGTTACCCGACGATCGTCTACATCTACGAGAAACGGTCGCAGGGGCTCAACGCCTATGTCGCCCCCACCTTCAGCGGCTTCAACAAATCGATCTACACCAGCAATGGCTACGCGGTCTTTGAGCCGGACATCACCTACAAGATCAACGACCCGGGGATGTCGTCGGTCTGGTGCGTCCTGCCAGGACTGCAGGCGGCGGTCGCCACCGGCATTGTCAATCCAGAACGGGTTGGAC
>JBEIJP010000137.1:0-7017 GCA_040380245.1 Acidobacteriota bacterium
CTCATCACGTGCCCGTTCCCCCTCTTCCCATTCCAGTCAATATCTATGCGGATGCTCGGCTTCACCCTGCCGATTCGACTCCAGAGAGTAGCTTGAACCCGGCCCTGCTTCAACCAGAGACACGGCCAGCGGCGGGAACGCACAAAAAAGAGGAGCCCCCTCATCGCTGGGGGGCTTTCAGAGAAATTACTGGAGCCGCTCGATCCGCAGGCGGCCAGCAGAGGAGGCTGGCCGCCACCTGTCGCGGCTAGAGGTTGATGTAGTTGGGGCCGCCCCCTCCCTCCGGGGGCACCCAGTCGATGATCTGGTAGGGATCCATGATGTCGCACGTCTTGCAGTGGACGCAGTTGGAGAAGTTGATCTTCGGTCGGCGTCCTCCGTCGACCTCCTCGATCTCGTAGACCGCCGCCGGGCAGAAGTACTGGCACGGGTTGCCGTACTCGACGGTGCAGCGGTTGAGGCAGATGTCTGGTTCGAGAATGCGCAGGTGTGGCGGTTGATCCTCGCTGTGCTCCGTTCCCGAGCGATAGACGTCCGTCACCTTGTCGAAGGTCAGCTGATTGTCCCACTTCTCTGCCGGTGCCTGAACGTACTCGCCGGCGTGCTGCGGGCGGCGCTGGAAGACGTGGAGCTTCCGGAGGTGTTCATGGCCCGCCTCGACGACGAGGTCGCCCAGCAGGCCGAATCCACGCGTCAGATACTGGAATCCATTCTCGACCAATCCCCACAATCGACCGTGCCGGAAGGCCTGGTGAGAGTTCCGGACCTCGTAGAGTTCCTGGTAGACGTAGCTCTCCCGCACCTTCTGCTCGAAGCGGCGCAGCTGGGCCTCGTCGAAGCGATTGGCGAGGAGCGCCTCGAAGGTGGCCTCGGCGGCCAGCATCCCTGACTTCATCGCCATATGGATGCCCTTCAGCTTCTGCGAGTTGAGGAAGCTGGCCGTGTCGCCAATCATCAGAAACCCGTCCCCATAGTACTTGGGCTGGGAGAGGAGTCCGCCCTCGGGCAGGCTCTTCGCGCCGTAGTGGAGCATCCGGCCGCCTTCAAGGAGTTGGGCGATCGCCGGGTGCTGCTTGAACTGATTGAAGAGGCGGTGAGGATCGGTGAAGGGATCACGGTAATCGAGGCCGACGACCAGTCCAATGTCGAGCAGATCGTTCTGCATGCCGTAGACGAAGCTGCCTCCGAAGACCTCGTTGGGAAGGGGATAGCCGAGCGTGTGCATGACGAAGCCGGGAGTGACCCTGCCCTTGGGGAGTTCCCAGATCTCTTTGACGCCGATGGCATAGACCTGGGGGTTGCGCCCTTCGTCGAGTCCGAGTCGGGCGATATGCTTCTTGGCGAGCGAGCCGCGCGAGCCCTCGCCGAGGACCGTCACCTTGGCGAAGATGTCCGCGCCGGGCTGGTAGTTTTCGCGGGGATGACCTTCCCGGCCAATGCCGCGGTCGGCGGTCCGGACGCCGATCACCCGGCTCTGATCGTCATAGAGCATCTCGGCTCCGGGAAACTCCGGCAGGAGCATGACGTCGGCCGCCTCGACAATCGGACCCATCCAGCGGATGAATTTGTTGAGCGAAACGACGTACTTTCCGTGATTGTTGAGGGGTGGGGGCACGACCGGCAACTTCCACTTGCGCCGCCGGGTCAGAAACGAGACGTCTTCGACCGTCACCGGCGCCTCGATCGGCACGCCCCGCTCCTTCCAATCCGGCATGAGCTCTTCCAGCGGGCGCATGTCCATAACCGCGCCCGAGATGGCGTGCGAACCGATCTCCCGCCCTTTCTCGATGACCGCGATCGAGACCTCTCCCAGCCCTTCTCCGGGGGAGGTCCGATTGTGCCTCTCGACCAGTTGGCGTAAATGATAAGCTCCGGCGAGCGAAGCCGGGCCCGCTCCCACAAAGAGCACGTCCACTTCCAGCGTATCGCGCTCGATCTGCTCCATACGGATCCTCCTGCGTTTGGTACTCCCCGCGCTTCAACGGGCAGGACCCCCGCGGCTCGACTCGATTATTTGCTCTGACCTGACGCCGTCGGAGGGGTCTCCCTGGGGGGGCCGTCAAAAGGGAGAATCTCCGGGATGACGCGGACCCCGGTCGTCAGCTTGAGTGGGTACTTCCCACCCATCGGATAGGTCATCTCCAGGAAGTAGGCGGTCCAGCCGGCAGGCGGCTTGGCGACGCGCCCGACATAGACCCCTTCGCGCTCCGCGGTGACGACCTCGCTGGTGAAGGCCCGTCCGATGATGTCGAGACGAAAGTCGCGCGCCTTCGGGTTGGTGGCCTGCCAGAGCCGCACCTCAGTGGGTTTGGTTTTCGTCTCCAGCCGGATGGACCCGTCGGCCTCCATCGACCAGCGGTACTGCGGGCGGGGGGCTCCGCGCAGGACCGCGTCGTAGAAGGCGTCGAGCGTCTGCGGCGCGTCGGAGAAGTTGAGGTCGTGTTTGGTGTTGGGAACGTAGCGCAGATGCTTCTCTCCCTGCAGATCGTGGTAGTAGAACTGCCACGAATCGGGGAGAAAGAACTGATCCCCGGTCGAGTTGACGATCAGCTTGGGCATCGTCAGCCGGTCTCGATACTGATAGGGATCCTCGATCTGCATGAGGGCCTGGTACTGCGGCGTTCCGCTCCAGGGCCAGATGTTGAGGTAGTCGCCGACGGCCGGAGCCCAGAAGCCGTAGGCCCGGTAATGATGGGTCATCGAGGCCGGCAGGTTGAGGCAGTCGATGACGAACGGCGCGATGGCGATGACCCGCTGGTCGACGGCGGCGGTGGTCCAGGTGGTCCAGCCCCGTTTCGAGCCGCCTGAGACGATGAACTTCTCGACCTTGACGGGGCGTTTTCCCCCCTCGCGGCTGGCGCTGAAGGCGGTGATGGTGTCCATGGCACGGACGGCCGCCTTGGTCATCGGCAGCCGCAGCGGCCAGGTCTCATCTCCGGTGCGCATGAACTTCTCCCAGGAGTAGGAGATGATCGCGTCTTCGTTGCGAGATTTGGTCTCGTCGGAGAAGGTCAACGGCTCGTTGGGAATGGTCCGCAGCTCCGCCACCACCGAGCCGGTACGCGTCGCCATCTCGGTGAAGATCGAGACCGGCACTCCCGGCGCCTTGCTGCTGATCGAGCCCCCGGAGATGAAGAGGAAGCCGTTCTCTGTCCGAACTTCGTCCGGCTCGACGACCGTCAGCCAGTGCTCCCAGATGGGCTTGCTCACCTCTTTCGCGGTGCGCCATTGCTGGGAGGTCAGGTGGAGGACGTAGACCGTGAAGCCCTCCCGACGGATCGTGTTCTCCACCCGCCAGGCATAGTTTGGATCCTCTTTGGCAATGTACCGGTCGAGAGCCGTCGTCTTCTTCCCAGCCCGTCTTCTGGGCTCGCCTTTGCCTTCGACGGTCCAGCGGTCATCCAGCTGGATGGCGGTCAGGGCGACGGCAAGCAGGAGAACTCCTCCAACAACAGATGGCGCCAGCCATTTCAATGATCCGGGTAACGGTACTCTCCGATTCATCCCACAACTCCTCGACCCAAAGGAAGGCTGTTTCAGCCCGCCGCTCTGCCCCCAGACGAGAGGCGTTCCGGACGCGGGCCCCTCATCAACCGCGCAACGATTTCTCGACCTCGGTGGTCAGCGCGGGAACGATCTCGAAGAGATCCCCGACCACCCCGTAGTCGGCCACCTCGAAGATCGGGGCTTCCCGGTCTTTGTTGATGGCGACGATGGTGCGCGCTCCCTTCATTCCCACCAGATGCTGGATCGCCCCCGAGATACCGACGGCGAGATAGAGCTTCGGCGCGACCGTCTGGCCTGAGGAGCCGATCTGTCGGTCCATCGGCAGCCAGTCGTTGTCGCAGATCGGACGGGAGGCGGCCAGCTCGGCGCCCATCGCCTCGGTCAACTTGCGGATGAGGTCGATGTTCTTCTGCTCCTTGATTCCCCGGCCCACCGAGACGATCAGCGGAGCCTGTGTCAGATCGACCGCCGCCTTGGCCTCCTTGAACCTGGCTTCGGGAGCTTGTCGAACCTGACCCGCGTCGAGCGTCGCCGCGAGGGGGGTGATCGACGCGGCCCCCGCTTCACACTCATCCCCACGGAAGGTCCCGATCTGGAAGCTGACGAAATGCGGGGGCTCGCCCACCGGCACAACGTCCGCCGCCATCTTTCCCTGGAAGATCAGCTTGGTCAGCACCAGCGTGCCCCCGTCCAGCTGGAAGCCGATGCAGTCGCCCACCAGCGCCCGCTCATAGGAGGCTGCCAGCTTCGGGGCAAAGTCGCGCGCCTCGTAGGTGTGGCTCATAACGACCAGGGACGGGTCGACCTGCGCGATCACCTGCCGGAAGGCGGCGGTGGTCCCGTCCGCGGTGTAGGCCCCCAGGCCTGCCTGCTCGACCAGATAGACCGTCTTCAACTTTCGCGACGCCACTTCGGAGCCGATTGCCTGCAGCCCCTCTCCGAAGACCACCGCCGAGACCTCTTCTCCCCGGGCGGCGCCGATCAGCTGTGCCGCGCGCAGTGCCTCGTACGAGGCCCGGTTGACCTTTCCTTCGACATGTTCGATGTAGACCAGAATTCCGCTCGCCATAGTTGCTTCTCCAGATCGCTAAAAGACTCTCGCCTCGTTCTTGAGCTTCTCGACCAGTTTGGCGGCCACCTCCGCGGGGGACCCTTCCAGAAACTGCGTCTGCTTCGATTTTTGAGGAAGATAGATTCGGCGGATCTCCTGCCGGACGGTGAGGGCGCCCGCGTCGAGGGCGAGGGAGGCCGCGTCGACCTTCCGCAGCTCCTTCTTCTTGGCCGCCATGATCCCCTTGAGTGTCGCGTAGCGCAGCGTGTTGATTCCCGATTGGATCGTCAGAACCGCCGGCGTCGGCATCGTCACCCACTGGAAGTATCCGCTCTCCAGCTCCCGCTTGACACGGAGCTTCCCCTCTTCGACCTGGACATCCATGACGATGGTCGCGTGGGGGACCCCCAGCCGCTCCGCGACGATCACGCCTGTCTGCGCGTACCCGTGGTCGTCCGACTGCAGCCCGGTCAGGACCAGCGCCGCTCCTTCCGTCTTCGCCGCCGCCGCGATCGCCACCGCGACCCCGTAGGCGTCGAGGTTCTCGAAGGCTGCGTCCTCGAGGTGCAGTCCCCGGTCCGCTCCTCTCGCCAACGCCTCTTTGATGACCGTCTGGACCCGGGCCGGCCCCAGGGACAGGGCGATCACTTCCCCCCCCAGCCGCTCCTTCAACTGCAAGGCGGCTTCCAACGCGTATTGATCCGATTCGTTGATCTCGTACGTCATATCCCGGTCCTGAATCCACGTCCCCGCCTCGTTGATTCGTAAGACCGCGTCGTTCTTCGGTACCTGCTTCAAACAGACGATGATCTTCATCTCTCACTCTCCCTCGTCTCTCTCTCAGGTTGCGCTCCCCTCCAGATTCGTTGGTCATCATCATCCGGGGGGATGTCGCGTACTGAATGAGCATTCATTCAGTACGCGAAATTTATACTGCAAATGAGGTGAAAGGGCAATTGAGGAGAGAGGAGTGAGAAGTGGGGAGTAAGAAGTGAGAGTGGCTTGACCAATATGCCAGTGTCGGGCACTCTGAAGGCTGGATTTCGTACGTCAAGGGAAAGATCGAAAAAGAGAGGGCCGGGAGGGCGAAAGCTCTGGAGAGGTCTGCGCACGGGGAGGAAGCGGAGAGGATGTCAATGAGGGAAGCAATGCCGTTTCGTCTGATTCATCGGGCGGTCTCGCCGCGCCTGGGAGCGGGCGCCGCTTCTACGGCCGCAGCGTCGGGTGGGAAGAGTCGGCCACCGCTTCTGTTGTTGTTGCACGGGTATGGAGCCAGCGAGGAGGATCTCTTCTCGCTCGCTTCCTATGTCGATCCTCGTTTTCTGGTGGTCAGTCCGCGGGCGCCGGTCACGCTGGCCCCGGGAGCCTATGCCTGGTTCAATCTCGGACTGGGCCCGCAGGGGATCGCCTTCGACTCGCGGGAAGTGGAGGCGGGATTGGAGGCCCTCGGCCAGTTTCTCGATCAAGCGCGAGAGCACTACCAGGTCGATCCGGCCCGGGTCTTCCTCCTCGGGTTCAGCCAGGGCGCGATGATGGCCCTCCACCTGGCCCTGACACATCCCGGGCTGGTGGCCGGCGTGGTGGCGATGAGTGGACGGGCGCTGCCCAGTCTCGACCAGCTCCTTCCAGACCCGGCGGCGCTGCAGGGCTTCCCGATCTTTGTCGCCCACGGAACCAATGACGTGGTGCTGCCGATTCATCACGGCCGGGAGACCCGGTCGATCCTCTCCCGCTTGCCGGTCGAGCTCGACTATCACGAGTATCCGATGGGCCACGAGATCAGCCCCGAGAGCTTCCGGGATGTCAGTGGATGGTTGACTCGCCACCTCGACCTCCCGGCGAGCCGACCGGATCGACCGCCTGCCCTCTGATCTACCGCAGGGGGGGACACGCTGGAGTCTGTTGGGAATGTCATACTTTCCGAACAATTCTCTGACAAAACCGACCTTCGTCAGAAGAGCAAAACCCGTATATCTATCTGGTACCTGAAAATTCTGGCCGGTACCTGAAAATTCTGGCAGCTGAAAATACTGGCAGCTGAAAATACCGTTGGTTAAAGTGGTTGGCGAAGGAGACTGACGCTTGGACGCATCCACCCCCTCGACTGTTCCGGTTCGGTCATACAAGTACTATGACTTGATCATGGCCGCATTTGTGACTGTCCTGCTCTGCTCGGGAGTGATCGGCGTGCAGAAGGTCAGCCTTCTTGCCGGGATTCCCTTCGGCACGGCCATCCTCTTCTTCCCCTTGAGTTACCTGTTTGGAGATGTGCTGACGGAGGTCTACGGGTTCGCGCGCTCCCGACGGGTGATCTGGGCCGGCTTTGGCGGGCTTCTCTTCGCGGCGGGAATGAGTTGGGCGGTGGTGCGGATGCCCCCCGCCCCTGACTGGCCGCACCAGACCTGCTACGAGTATATCTTCGGGAACACGCCGCGGGTCGTCTTCGCCTCCCTCATCGC
>JBEIJP010000138.1:0-6969 GCA_040380245.1 Acidobacteriota bacterium
CATGATCAGCCAATCGATGGTGGTCAATCGCATGCGGTGCCTCGTTTGATGTCCTGTGTCGCGTACCGTGGACTTGTCCGGAAAGGGGCAAGCGAGCGTTAGCCTAGTACGGAATCGATCCAAGTTCAATCGAGGGTCGGGGATCGAAAAAAGAAAGGAGCTGGTCCCGGAATTCTTGCCATCCGCGGGAAAGCGGGTACACTTTCAGCCCGATCCAGATATGTATTGATCCGACTATCCAGCATCAGCCGGCGGGCTTGATCGAGCGGGGTCCCGGCCATCTCCAAAGGGGATGGCTCGGCCGTTCCGCGTGGGAGGGCATTGCAGGTGAGCAGCAGAGGCTTGGGAAAAGAGAAGCGACTCCACTTCGGGACAGTCCTGGGGACCGCGGTGCTGGTCCTGGGAATGGCGGGGAACCCGCTGGCGAAGGGAGCGCGCCAGAAGGGAAGCGAGCGACCGCCCAACATCGTCTTGATTCTGCTGGACGACGCCGGGTTTGGCGACCTCTCCAGTTATGGCGCGACCGCGCTGACGACGCGGCACCTCGACCGGTTGGCGCAGGAGGGGGTTCGATTCCTGGACGCGCATTCAGCGGCGGGGACTTGTACACCGTCCCGGTACGCGTTGATGACAGGGGAGTACGCGTTTCGCCGCGCGGGGACAGGCGTGCTGCCCGGGGACGCCGGTCTGGTTCTCGATCCGCGACGTCCGAGCTTGCCGCAGACGCTGCGGCATGCCGGCTACGTGACGGGCGTCGTCGGAAAGTGGCATCTCGGGCTGGGACCGGCCGGAGGCCCCGACTGGAATGGGGAGATCCGCCCTTCGGCCAATGATGTCGGCTTTGACGAAGCCTTTCTGATGGCGGCGACCGGCGATCGAGTGCCGACGGTCTATGTCCGGGACCGAAGGGTGGTCGGGCTGGACCCGAACGATCCGATCCGCGTCAGCTACCGGGGCCCGATCGGGGACGAGCCGACGGGAAAGACCCATCCGGAGCTGTTGCGTGTGCACCCCAGCCACGGGCACGACATGTCGATCATCGATGGGATCAGCCGGATTGGTTGGATGACAGGCGGTAAGAGCGCACTCTGGAAGGATGAGGAGATGGCCGACGTCTTCGCGCGCGAAGCGGTCTCGTTCATGGAACGCCATCAGGCCAGTCCGTTCTTCCTCTACTTCGCGACCCACGACCCCCACGTGCCGCGGGTCCCCCATCCTCGACATGTCGGCAAGACGGGGATGGGGGCGCGCGGCGACGCGCTGGTGCAGATGGATGAGACGGTGGGTCAGCTTCTGGCGGCGCTCGACCGGCTGCAACTGACGGAGCGCACGTTGGTGATCGTCAGCAGCGACAATGGACCGGTGGTCGACGATGGCTACCGCGACGAAGCCGTCGAGAAGCTGGGGGCCCATCGCCCCGCCGGACCCTGGCGGGGCGGCAAATACAGCAACTTCGAAGCGGGGACGCGGGTTCCCTTCCTGGTCCGGTGGCCGGGAAGAGCACGCGTCGGGGTCTCGTCCGCTCTGATCTCGCAGGTCGACCTCTTCGCCTCGCTGGCCGCCTTGGCGGGACAACGACTCGCGCCGGGAGCCGCACCGGACAGCGTCAACCTGCTGCCCGCGCTGCTGGGGCAAACCCCGCAGGGGCGCCGGCGGCTGGTTCTCCAGGCGGGAAGCCTCTCCCTCCGAGACGGCGACTGGAAGTATATCGAGCCGGGCCAGGGGCGTGCGGAGAGCCCGGAGACAGGCATCGAATTGGGGAACGCCCCGACGCCGCAGCTCTACGATCTGCGGCGTGATCCAGGCGAGCGGATCAACCTCGCGGAGCGCGACCCGAACCGAACCCGGAGAATGGCGAACGAGCTTCGACGCCTCCGGGGGGCTCGACCACCCGCCCGACAACCTCAGGCAGCCGGATCGCCCGGACGGCCTCTCGACATCCGGAAGGAGACCCGATGACCACTCTCGATATGCTCGATTGGATCGCGATTGCGGCCTATTTTGCCATCCTGCTGGGGCTGGCCGGCTGGGTGATCCGCAAGGGGCGGGACACGGCGGACGACTACTTCCTGGCCGGTCGTAATCTCGGCTGGTTTGTCGTCGGCGCGTCGATCTTCGCCTCGAACATCGGCTCGGAACACGTCGTCGGCCTGGCGGGCTCGGGAGCGACCAGCGGCGTGGCCCTCGCCCATTATGAGCTGCACGCCTGGTGCCTCCTGGTTCTGGGCTGGGTGCTGATCCCGTTCTATGTCCGCTCGCGGGTCTTCACCATGCCGGAATTTCTGGAGCGACGCTTCTCCCCGACGGCGCGCTGGGTCCTCTCGATCATCTCGCTCGTCGCCTACGTGCTGACCAAGATGGCGGTGGGCATCTTCGCGGGCGGAGTCGTCTTTGGAAGCCTGCTGCCCGAGTTGAGTCTGACCCTCGGCGGATGGACGCTCGACAGTTTCTGGATCGGCTCGGTCGCGGTCATTCTGATCACCGGACTCTACACGATCCTGGGGGGAATGCGCGCCGTCGCCTACACGGAGACAGCGCAGACGCTCGTGCTCATCCTCGGATCCATCCTCATCACCTGGTTCGGATTGAGCCGACTGGGCGGCTGGGAGGAGTTGCGCGCCATCCTCGGCCCGGAGATGTTCAATCTCTGGAAGCCGATCATTCCAGAAGGCATGGAAGGGACCTGGGCTCCGGTTCGGGAGCCGGGTCGGATCGCCTGGTACTTCAATGGCGACTATCCGTGGGTCGGCATGCTCTTCTGCGCGCCGATCGTCGGGCTCTGGTACTGGTGTACCGACCAGTACATCGTCCAGCGGGCCCTTGGAGCGCCGAATGAGCGGGAGGCGCGTCGGGGAACGATCTTTGCTGCCTTTCTCAAGCTGCTGCCCGTCTTTATCTTCATCGTGCCGGGGATGATCTGCCTCGCGCTGGCCAAGAGTGGTCGCGTCGGGGAGCTCTCGACGCTCGTCGATGGGTCCGGGAATGTCATTCCGAGCCAGGCTCAGGCGGCCTTTCCCCTCATGATCCAGCACGTGCTGCCGTCCGGAGTACGGGGCCTGGTCGTGGCCGGGCTCCTCGCCGCCCTGATGAGTTCGCTGGCAGGGGCCTTCAACGCCAGTTCGACCCTCTTTACCATGGACCTCTATCAGAAGATTCGGCCAGGCGCGAGCCAGCAGCGCCTCGTCTGGATTGGGCGGGTGGCGACCGTGACGATGGTCCTGATCGGGCTCGCCTGGATCCCGGTGATCCGCGGCTCCCGTGGTCTCTATGACTACCTGCAGGGAGTCCAGGGCTATCTGGCTCCCCCCATCTTCGTCGTCTTCTTCTTCGGCGTTTTTATGAAGCGGCTCAACGCCAAAGGGTGCCTCGCGGCACTCGTCGTGGGCTTTCTGTTGGGCCTCTTCCGTCTGGTCGTCGACACCCCGGTCAGCCTGGGATTGAGCGGCTACGAAGGAGGATATCCCGAGGGCTCCTTCTTCTGGGTCGTCAACAACATCTACTTTCAGTACTACAGCCTGCTGATCTTCCTGGTGAGTGTCGCCGTCATGATCGGGGTCAGCTATCTGACGGCCCCGCCCGACGAAGCGTCGCTCCAGGGGTTGACCTTTGCCACCAAGTCGACGGAGGATCGCCGGCTGACCCGCGAAAGCTGGAATCGGACCGACCTCCTCGCTTCGGGGCTGGTCCTGGTCCTGATCCTCGTCGCCTATGTCTACTTCAGCGGCTAGGCAGGGAGGGGGGATCACCTCCTCCCTCTTCTGTCCCACTCCTCCAGAAAGAACCCGAAAGGAGTGGACTCCCTCTCCCTGCGCCACTGCTGGCGCAGGGGCGGCTCCCTGTCCCCCTTCAGGTGAACCCCCTTCACGCAACTCTATGCTTTGTAATAGTTTCGTAATACCCCCGGCGGGCGTCCCCGGGGAATTGTCGAGACCCGGGAAGCAATCTACGATGTGAATGGTGAATGGGTCGTTCTCTCGACAAACTGGTCAACAGACAGAAGGTTTCCGACCATGACGAAATACCGTGGGGAGAGCGTGGAATAACAGATAACTGATAACAGATAACAGATAACAGAAGAAGAATCGGCCGGAAGAGTGGCCTGAGGATCTCGGAAAAAGGGGAGAGACCCGTGAAATACGACGCAAGTGTCTTGAAATCGACCGTACCGCCCCCACGATGGCAGGATCTGGTTAAACCATACCAGCAGGCGGATAACCGAAGGGCAGTCTGGCAAGTAATCAACACGATCCTGCCGCTCGGCGTGACCTACTACCTGATGTATCGAAGCCTGAGCTGGCATTACGGGGCGACGATCCTGCTGACCCTGGTAGCGGCGGGCTTGAGCATTCGCACGTTCATCATCCAGCACGACTGTGGGCACGGGTCCTTCTTCTCCTCCCAAAAGGCGAACGACCTGGTGGGAACATTCTGCGGATTTCTGAGCCTGATTCCCTACTATCAGTGGCGACATGAGCACGCGATCCACCACGCGACCTCGGGCAATCTGGCGCGACGCGGGGTGGGAGACGTGACGACGCTGACAGTCCACGAGTACCTGGCCCTCAGCCGCTGGCAGCGGCTTGTCTATGCTGTCTACAGGCAACCCCTGGTCATGCTTCTCATCGGGCCCACCTTCATCTTTGGCATTATGTCACGGGTGGTGGGCCCCCACTCCGGAAGGCGGGAGAAGCTCAATGTGCACCTGACCACGGGAATGGTCCTGGCGCAGCTGGTCGGCTGGTCGTGGCTGATCGGGTGGCAGACGGTGCTGTTGCTCTGGGCGCCGGTCTTCCTGATCGCCGGGGCGGTCGGCATCTGGCTCTTCTATGTCCAGCACCAGTACGATAATACCTACTGGCGCGCGCCGGAGGAGTGGGACTACAGCCCCTCCGCACTCGAGGGAAGCTCCTACTACAGACTGCCGCGCCTCTTGCAGTGGTTCACCGGGAATATCGGATTTCACCACATTCACCATCTCAGCCCACGGATCCCGAACTACAGACTGGAGGAGTGCCACGTGCAGACTCCGCACTTCCAGAAGGTGACGACATTCGGCATCTGGGAGAGCCTTCGCTGCGCGCGGCTTCGCTTGTGGGACGAAGAGAACCGTCGGATGGTCGGATTCGACTATGCCCGTTCTCACTCGTCCCAAACGCCTGAAGTGACCGCCTGATTCAGCCGCTCCTTCCGTTGCCAGAAACAACCAGAAGAACCGGATGAGATCGACGAGTGGGGAGCTGAACGCTCCCATTCGTCGATCTCATTGCTTATGGCGCCTTCCCGCTCTTCATTCCTGACATTTGTGCGGAACAGGCCGAGACCGGCGACTCGGGGGCGGTGTCCCGTCTGCTTGAAACGGGGGCCCAACGCTCGAACGCGCCTGTGAAGACTCAGATCACTGGTGAAGAACGAGATCGAAGAAGATGATTGAGGGGATTCGTGTGCCTGGAAGGAAAAAAAGCGAGGTGATCAACAAATGCTGATCATGCTGATCACCTCATCACAAACTACACACACATCCCCTACACGCCGCCCCCCTCTGCAAGTTCCCGATTTTTTTCTTTTCTGAAGAATTTTTCTGTGGAGACGACCCTCTCGCATCGTCCAGGCGTCCTGCGGCCCGAAAATGAAGACAAAAGGCAGCGGGGAGAGGAAAATTTGAGAGCGGTTGGATGCGGATTGAGCCATTCCATTGTATGATGATGGCCATTCCAAAGATGGCCACGCACCAGCGTACAAGCACATGAGGTCTGGAGAAGAGATTCGACAGGGATCGGAACGCCGCTATGCCGAAGAACAAAGTGTTGGTGGTCGATGATGAACCAGCGATCCGGTACACGCTGGGGGAGGCGCTCAAGGGGTGGGGCTACGAGCATCTCGAAGCGGGCACGATCTCCAGGGCGCTGGCGTTCTTTGAGAGCGAGCATCCGTTGGTGGTGTTGCAGGACATCCACCTCCCGGATGGCTCCGGGCTCGACGCGCTGCGGGAGTACAAGAGTCGTCAACCACAGTCCGTCATCATCATGATGACCGGGAACGTCCTGGTGGACGACATGCTCTCCGCCTTGCGGGGTGGGGCCTACGATTTCGTCAGCAAGCCGATCCACCTGCGGGAATTGCAGGTGACGATCCGAAACGGGATCGAGGTGGGGACCTTACGGCAGGAGGTCCGGACGCTCCGCAGCGAACAGGCTCGCCAGTTTGGATTCGATCAGATCATTGGAGATTCACGCGCGATGCGGGAGACGCTCTCGCTGGCGCGGAAGGTCGCCGCCAGCGAGGCCTCGGCGGTGCTGCTGCAAGGGGAGAGCGGGACCGGCAAGGATCTGATCGCCAAGGCCATCCACTATGGCTCGGATCGAGGCGACAAACCATTCGTGGCGATCAACTTGGCAGCCATCCCAGGAACCCTCATCGAGAGCGAGCTCTTCGGCCACGAGAAGGGCGCCTTTACGGACGCGAAGGCGAGAAAAGAGGGTCTCTTCGAACAGGCTCAAGGCGGAACGATCTTCCTCGATGAAATTGGGGAGTTGGAGCTAAACCTCCAGGCGAAGCTGTTGCGGGTGTTGGAAGAGGGGAGTTTTCGACGGGTCGGGGGACTTCGGGATCTGCCGCTCGATGTGCGGGTCGTCGCGGCCTCGAACCGGGATCTCAAGTCGGAGAGCGAGCAGAATCGCTTTCGGGTCGATCTCTACTACCGGTTGTCGGTGATCCAGATCGACCTGCCTCCGCTGCGTGACCGCGGAGACGATGTCCTCCTGCTGGCCAACCACTACATTCAATCTTTCAATCGCAGTTTTCGGAAGCGGGTCGAAGGGCTGACGCCGGACGCGGTCGTCGTCTTCATATGGGCCTTTGCCTTCCTCGTTGTCGTCGTCTTCGTACGGGTCGCCTTTGTCGCCGTCGTCGTCGTCGTCAGCGTAGCATTCGCCTCCGTAATTGGCTTAAGTCGTCGTGTGCATCTCTTGG
>JBEIJP010000139.1:0-6959 GCA_040380245.1 Acidobacteriota bacterium
GAGAAGGGCGAAAAGGCACGTCAGAAGACGGTGAGTGACCAGAGATTCGTGAGATTCGTGAAATTCGAAGGAGAATCGATCGGGATCGCTCGAATCCCAATTGGACCGCAAGTAGAGTCAAAGAAAAGGAGTGGCAAGGTTATGGTCAAAGATCTGTGCAGAAAGATCGGGATGTGGGCGGCGGTGATCTTCCTGGCGGGAACAGGGGTGATGGCGCAGTCGACCCACCCGGTCGCGGGGAAGTATGCCGTGACAGCGTCGAGCCCTGAATTGGGCGAGATCAAATTTCAGGTTGTGCTCCAGCAGGATGGAGACAAGTGGAAAGGGGCGATCAAGGACTCCCCGATGCCGTTCGAAGTGACCAGCGTCACGGTGGACGCGGAGAACAAGGTGACGATCACCTCGGGCGTCGAGGGAACCTCGGTGGTGATCGCCGGGAAGTTTGAAGCGGGCAAGATTACCGGCGACTGGAAAGCCGGCGAGATGGGTGGCAAGTGGGTTGCCATCCAGGAAGCCGTCGAGGCGCCTGCTGCGGCCGCTGCGTCTTCCGCCCCCGCGGCAGGAAGCATCGAGGGGATCTATCAGACGACGATCGTGGCGGATGGACAGGGAGAGTTCAGCTTCAGCCTGGTCATTGCCAATCAGGGCGGGGCGCTCAAGACATCGGTCCCGGAAGGCGGTGATCTCAACATCGTCGAGATCGAAGTCAAGGACCCGGACGTCGTCAACCTGACGGCGACCTACCAGGGGCAGGGGCCGATCCCGCTGACCGGCAAGCGCGTCGGGACTGACGAGATGGGTGGAAAGTGGGAAGCGGGTGGCTTCACCGGCACCTGGAAAGCGGTCCGCAAAAAGTAACGGGCAGTTTGACTCGTGGGAATCGATCGACCGGATGGAAAGATCGATCTCCTGTCAAAGAGTTCCAAGCGGAGCACGGAATCGACCGAATGCCACAGGGCAAAGGTCCTCTTCCGGCTCCGCTTTTGAACATGTTTTAAACATCTGGGCCCGTGAGCCTCTGCAAGGACCCTCTGCAAGGACGAAGATGATTCTCGATCGATTCCGGTTGGATGGAAAGGTGGCGCTGGTGACGGGCGCCTCGGCAGGGTTAGGGGCGGCAATGGCCGTCGCGCTGGCGGAGGCGGGGGCCGACGTAGTCTGTCACGGCAACTCCCGCCGCGCGGATGAGACCGCGCAGCGAGTCAGGCAGGCCGGTCGACAGAGTCTCGCCATCGGCGGCGATCTGGCCGTACGCGAGACGCCTGGCGCGCTCGTCGACGCGACCCTGGCGCAATTTGGTCGGCTCGATATCCTGATCAACAACGCTGGGATGATCCGTCGCGGGGCCGTCGAGGACCACGCCTGGGAGGACTGGGATCTCGTGCTCGAAGTCAATCTGTCGAGTATGTTCCGCCTCTCCCAGCTCGCCGGACGTCACATGCTCGAGCGCGGCTCGGGTAAGATCGTCAATATCGCCTCGATGCTCTCGTTTCAGGGCGGGATTCGCGTCCCCGGCTATGCCGCCGCCAAGGGAGGAGTCGCCCAGCTGACCAAGGCCCTGGCCAATGAATGGGCCTCCCGGGGCGTGCATGTCAATGCCATCGCCCCGGGCTACATGCGGACGGACAATACGGCCGCCCTGCAGCAGGACGAGACGCGCAACCGGCAGATCCTCGAACGGATTCCGGCGGGACGCTGGGGAGAGCCGGACGATCTGGCGGGCGCCGTCGTCTTTCTCGCCTCGCCCGCCAGCGACTACCTCGATGGCCATATCCTGGTCGTCGATGGCGGCTGGCTCAGCCGCTAGCGCCGGCCTCCCGGCTACGTCCAACTCCAGACAGTCGGCTCAGCGCGGGTTGAAGCCGGTGGCGCGGCGGAAAGCCTCGACATACCGCCCGTTCCGCATGGTCGCCCGCGCCTTGACCCCCTCTAAAAACTGGCGCAGCGTCGTGGGCTCCCAGTCGGGGCGATATTGGCTGATCGAGGGCTCGAACTGGCTGACGTGACGGCTGACCGCCTCCGCCTTGCGGTCGATCACATCGGTAATATCGACCCAGTAGTTGGCCTCCGATTCAGCGTAGTAGAACATCATCAGGGGAACCTTGTACGGAGCGAGGCCATCGACCAGCAAGTGTTCGGGATAGTAGAGATGGAACTCGGCCGCCCGGATCGCGTCCGCCGTGTTGAAGGCCGCCATCCGATGGTCCGTCTTGTGCCACCGGTCATACCACTCGCCAGGATCGACACTGAAGACGACGTCCGGACGGAATTGACGAATGTATCTGGCCGCGCGCCCGCAGAGCATCTTCGGTTCGGCGTATTCAAGCTCTCCATCCTCATACCCCATCCAGTGAATGTTCTCCTTGGGAATGCCGAGAAGCCCCATCGCCGACTCTTCCTCGGCTTTGCGGATGCGGGCGAGCCGCTCGCTGGTCATCTGGAGGTCGAAGGACCCTTTGTTGTCATTGGTGTAGATGACAATGATGACGCGATTGCCGTTGCGGGCGAGCAGGGCAAGCGTGCCGCCAGCCCCGAAGAGGTCGTCATCCGGATGGGGGGAGAAGACGAGCACCGTCTTTCCACGCCAGTCTTCGATACGGTCAGACGGCGCCGCTTGTGCCAGGGCCGTGCCGAGGCTGGCCACCAGCAGGCAGAACAGGAGCAGGAGTGGACGGTACGCGCGCATGATGAAGCTCTCCTCTAAATGAAGATGTGAAGGGAATGGAATGGAACGTCTCAGGGGAGGTTTCCGAGGAGCCGATGAAGATGGATCAGCCCACGATCGACCATCCGTTCTCCGGCTCCCACCTCAACCCGGGTGACAATCGTATTGGCGCCATAGCCGCCCGCCACCGCGTCGCGCAGCGTTGGAAAGTATCCAACGTAGCCGTTGGTGTAGCCGGTCATCAACGTGAAGGGCAAGGGAGATCGCTGCTTGAGCAGCAGCTGCAGGCCAACGAAAGGCTCGCCGGGCAGGCCGACGATGGCAATCTGCCGATTGAGGAGCAACGTCGTCACCGGCGCCGCAATCCACTCGGTGAGGTAGCGGCGATAGCGTGCCGCCAGCCGTGGCCCAAAGGCGAGCGGAAGCTGGGCCTGGAGTTTCTCGACATCCCACCGGTTGCGAAAGCGCATCTCCTCGCGAAGAAACCCGATGTGCGGAGTGGCTGGAACCTCTGTGACAATCGACCGGGCGACGCGCAGCGCTTCCCTTCCCAGCGCCCGTCCGACCTCGAGGTTGAGCGCCACCGCGTTCTCGGCGAGCGTGGTCTTGTCGAGCAGCGGGTTGATGTCGCCTGGGGCTCCCTGCAGGAAAAAACCGAGCGTCGGAGCCCCATAGGCCTTCTCGATGGTCTCGGCCATGGCTCCCGGGAAATCGGCGGAGTATTGGAGATGGTCCGGACCGAAGATGACCGGGTGGCAGGCGTAGTGTACGAGGATGGCGAGGGGCTGCCCTTCCAGCGGGTCGACGCGGAGCACACTGACGAGCGGATCGATCATCCCACTCTGCAGTCCGGTCGAGTTGCGCCAGAGCATCTCAACGCTGCCGTCCGGGCGGGTGACTCGTCGATTGTGGCCGAGGATCGCTTGCCCCATCCCGGTCCCAATCCGCGCCGGAACCAGACCCGCCTTCGCCTGCCCGATCCCCTGCAGAACCCGCCGCAACGCTTCACGTTCCCAGGCGGGAACCGCCTCTCCCTCCTCCAGATCGTCGATCACCGGACCTGAATGGGTGTGCGAGGCGACCAGCATCAAGTCCTCGATCCCGTGGTCACGCCGGGCCTGCTCGCGCAGCAGGTCGAGTTGTCGCTTCCCAAAGGGCCGGCCGAGATCGAGCGCGATCAGAGCGATCGCCCGTGTGCCATCCTCCACCACGAGAATTCGCGCGTAGAGCGGATCGAGCGTGCCCACCGCCGGACCTGACCGGTTGGTGTAGCCCCACAACTCGACTCCCGCGGATGGAGTCAGATCGACCCGGGCTACCCCAGCCTGAAAGCGCCCTGCGGTTCCCGCCTCGGCAGTCCAACATCCACCCATCAGCAGGACGGCCCCGAGGGCTCTCCAAAGAAGATTCGACAACCTGCCTCGTCTCACGTGCTTGCTCCTCCCCTTTCGACTCATCCCAATTTGATCAACTGCGACCGCCTCCCCGAGTGGCCGACAAGGATCGGGAGAAGCGCCACCCGCCATTTCCCAGTGGCTATACTTCACCCCGCTGGCGCATGGCGGCGATGTGTCGGGCGCAGCGGACGGCCAGCGCGGCGATGGTCAGTGTCGGATTCTTTTCCGGAAAGGTGGTGAAGCAACTGCCGTCGACGACAAAGAGATTGCGGACCTCCCGGGCCTGGTTCCACTCATTGAGGACGGAGGTCTTCGGGTTGCGCCCCATTCGCACGGTGCCGACCTCGTGGCTGGCAAATCCGCCAATGCCCGGAGTATTGAAGTGGCGCATCTCCGCGTTGCAGGCGTCAAAGATCCGGTGACCACTGGCAACGATGTCCTGAAAGAGCGCCCGATCGTTGGCGCTGAATTCGAAGTGGACGACCGGGGTTGGGATGCCATAGTTGTCCGGCCGGGAAGGATCGACGGTGACCCGGTTGTCTGGGCGGTGCTCGACCTTACCGTACCCGCCCATGTGAAAGATCCCGGGCATGAGGTCACGCACCCGGCGCTTGTAAGCGGAGCCAAACCCCGGGACGATCCTCGCCGAGTGGGCGAACCGTCGACTGATATAGTTCATCTGGTAGCCGTAGCCACCGACGAAGTCCCGACCCCGATCGACAAAGCGGGGAATGTAGGCGTGATCGGTCACCCCGTCCCCCTGCCACGTGTCTGTCCCAATCAGGTCCTTGAGATAACCGAGGAAGCCCACCTGGGAATGGCCGCCGAGATAGCGTCCGACCATATCGTTATTGTTGGCGAGGCCGTTCGGGAACTTTTCACTCTTGGAATTGAGCAACAGACGGGCCGACTCGATCGTCGCGCCACAGACGACCACCAGCTTCGCGCGCACCTCCTCGACCTTCATCGTCTGGCGGTCGACAAAGGAGACCCCGCTCGCCAACCCCTCGCGATCGACCAGAATCTCTCGGACGAGGGCATTGGTGCGCAGCGTCAGTCGGCCGGTAGCGAGCGCGTCGGGAATGACGGTGATGTCGCTCGACCAGATCGCCCGCACATCGCAAACGTCCATGCAGTGGCCACAATAATGGCAGCCCCCACGCGATCCACGCCCCTTGAGCAGCACCGCCTTCCGCGACGAGATGAGGTTGATGCCCAACTTCGCCAGGCGCGGTTTGGCATACCGCTCCGCACAGCGCAGCGGCGGGGCCGCGGCGACGAAATTGCCGTCCGGCAGGTAAGGGAGATTCTCCTTCGTCCCGAAGACGTGCATCTCCTGTTCGACATGGTCGTAGAAGGGGGCCAGCTCCTCGTAGGTGAGCGGCCAGTCCTCCTCGATCCCATTGACGCTCCACTCCCGAAAATCGACCGGGGCGAAGCGGTAGGTCGCCGCGTTCCAGTGAAAGGTTCTTCCTCCGAGGTTGCGAACCCGGTTGACAAGGATACGATCCCCGCGGTACTGAATCCCATCCTCAATGTTGTCCGGATACATCGCCGCTTGATGACGGAACCCGAAGCCGCGCTTGGGCAGGTCGTAGGGCCAGCTGTGGGAGTTCATCTCCTCGACCGCGACCTTGCGGCCACCTTCGAGCAGGATCGCCTCGGCCCCGGCCCGTGTCAGCTCCTTGGCCATAAAACCGCCCGCCGCTCCAGACCCGATGATGCAGACATCATAGACCTTGGTTCGCTGCAGATTCATCCCTTCCCCCCCCTCGTTCGTTTGCCCGGTTATTTTTGATCTGTTATTTTACCTGGAAGATGACACCAACTCCGGGCTTGTTCGAAGTGATGATGTCGAGCCGCCGATCCCGATTGAGATCCGCCACCAGAAACTGGGTGCCAATCCCGGAATCATTGTCGATCTCGTGACGGATCCATTCGACCTTCCCTCCCCGCCGCTTCAACTGGTACCAGTTGATCACCGGCGGGTCGTTCGGATTGAGATCGCCCTTGGGACCGTGTGCCCAGTAGCGCTTGCCGGTCACCAGGTCCTTGACCCCATCTCCGTCGAGATCGACCATTTCGAGCGCATGAGTCTGCGTCACGCTCGTATCGATCAGATGCTCGGTGAAGGTGACTGCCCCATCGGGACTACGCCGCTGCTCGTGCCACCAGATGCCGACCTTATGCGCGGAACTGGAGAGCACGTCGTTGAGCCCATCGCCGTTGACGTCATAGACGTGCATATTCGCGGCGTCCTGCCCAAGGTTGGCTGTGACAAATGACCACGGACCAGAGCGGGGATTCGCCGGGCCTTTCCAAAACCCGCCCGGTATCAGCAGATCTCCAATGCCATCTCCATCGACATCGCCGTATCCGAGACCGTGTGAATACCGGTTGACCCCGGCCTTCATCGAATCGGCCTTGACGAACTTGCCGCTGATCGGCCATAACCGAAAGGGAGCCAGGGGGTCTGTGTCGGGCTCGAGCCAGAACATCTGCTCATCGTTGACGGCAAAGATCAGCTTGCGCTCCGGACCCGCACCGTCAATCTGCCCAAAATACGGACTCTCGTTACAGGCGTTCGGCGCAATGGGATGCTCCGGCCAGTGGCCTGGCTTTCCTTTGGGATTCTCGTGCCAGACGGCCGGGTCGCGCCCTGGCCAATCGATCCGAATCAGATCCGGCCACCCATCCCGATTGAGATCGGACGTGAAGTTGATGAAGGCGTCACTGTAGTTGCCCGCGGCGTCATACTGGACCTGCGGCGCGATCTCGTGTCGCTTCCAGGTTGGAGCTTCGTACCAGACCAGCCCGGCCAGTACATCCAATCGACCATCCCGGTTGACATCCGCGACGGTCACACCCTCGCTGCGAAACTCTGTGTCGAGAACAAC
>JBEIJP010000140.1:0-6930 GCA_040380245.1 Acidobacteriota bacterium
CAGGCCGGTACGCCACTGGCGAGACCAACGTCCGAGCTGTTCTCCAAAACGGCGGGATCTGGACAGAACGACGGCGAGGGGCAGCACCACCGGCGCGATGAGCAGGGAGAACTGGGTGATCGCCGGATAGAGAAAGCCGCTCTCGTAGGCGCCGGACTCTTCCTGAAAGGTCCCGAAGAGGAGGACGCCAAGCGCCCCCAGACCATGCGACTGAAACCAGGAGTCGAGCGAGGGCAGGAGGCGGTGGTCGAACCACCCGGTGATCGCCTGGTAAGGTGTGGGAAACTCCCAGCCAAGCGCCGCGGCGAAGATCGTGTTGAGCAGCCGGGCGAACTCGGTGTAGAGAAAGAGCGTGAGGCCGATGAAGAGCAGCTTGTAGGCGAAGCGGAGGAGCGTGTTCTCGCCGGCTTCGTCGGCGAGACTGGGCAGCAGCTTCTTGTGCTGGGCAGTGGTATCGTCAAGAAACTGGGATCGCAGCGCTTCGAGCTTGCCATTGAGCGTACGGAGCGGAAGGCGCCACTCCGTGCCAAGAAGGGCCTCTTCCTGGTCAGACAGGGCGAGTGCCGAGAGGACAGGCTGGCGCAGTCCGGTGTCACGGGTCTGCAACCACTCGAGCGTCAGTTGCGCGGGGAGTTGCCCGGGACCAGCCCCGAAGAGTTGCCCGGCCAGGGGTTCCGCCGCCGCCATTCGCTGCCGGGGCGTGGTCAAAGGGTCGACGGGGATCCGTGCCTTGGCGATCGAGCGATGGAGTTGGTGGAGCCCCTCCCCATCGACCGCAACGGTCTGCACGACCGGGATCCCGAAGAGCGTGCTCAAGCCGGCGGCATCGATCTCGATATTGCGGCTGCGGGCCTCGTCCATGAGGTTGAGGACCAACATCATGGGCACCCCAAACTCGACCAACTGGGAAGTGAGGAGCAGGGTTCGACGGAGGTTCTTGGCGTCCGCCACCTGGATGATCAGGTCCGGTCTCTGCTGGAGGAGCAGGTCGCGCGTGACCCGCTCATCTTCCGATTGCGGCACGAGGGAGTTGACCCCCGGGGTATCGATGACCTCCCAGGTCTTTCCCCCGTAGCGCATCGTCCCCCGGGAGACTTCGACGGTCGTCCCGGGGTAGTTGGAGACCGTCACATACTTGCCGGTCAGGTATCCAAAGATCACTGATTTCCCGACATTCGGGTTGCCGACCAGCATGACCGTCGGAGTCGAGACTTCGGGAGATTGCGGGGGAGCCGTTCCTGGCGGCCCTTCTTGACGCGTTGGACTGCTCGCGGGGGAAAGGGTCGTGGCCATTCTCTTCTGTTCTCTGCTCTCATCTGGGCGGTCGTTTCCAGACCGCGTCACCTCTTGCGCGGGGATGGGGAGATCACCGGCCCGCCACTTCAGGGCCGACCGGTAGATAGCGCGCCATCCAGGCGAGCTCACGCTTGATCTTGTCGAGCTGGTAGCTCGGAACCGTCAGCGCGTGGCCCTCATTCGGGTAGACGACCATTTGAACATCGACCCCGGATCGACGCAAGCGGCGGTAGGCCTCCTGGGTCTGGGAGAGGGGGACCCGGGCATCCTTCTCTCCGTGGAAGAGCAGGACCGGGGTACGGGTGTGGGCGAGCCGCAGCAGTGGCGACTGGTCGTCGTAGCGACGGGTCGCCTCGGATGTCAGTGGGGGCCCACCGTGGAGCCGCTCCCGCTGCGCGACGATGTCGGCCGTCCCCCAGTAGGAGACAGCGTTGACCAGCCCGGCTCCCCAGACGGCCGCTCGAAAGCGGTCGGTCCGACCGATCAGGAGCGCGCTGAGATACCCCCCATAACTCCACCCGGCCAGGCCGAGTCGCTGCCCCTCGGCGATGCCCCGATCGATCAGATGGTCAATCCCGCTGAGAATATCCTCGGTCTCGAGCTCGCCCGCTCTGGCTGAATTGGCCCGTGCGAAGGCCGGACCATAGTGCGAGGATCCCCGGTAGTTGGGGAGGAAGACGGCATAACCCGCCGAGGCATAGAGCTGCGGAAAGGCGCTCCAGTCGGCGTGAAATCCACGCAGATAGGCCGCTTCGGGCCCTCCGTGGAGGTAGGTGACGAGCGGGTACCGCTGGCCTGTCCGGTAGCCGATGGGATAGACGAGCAGACCCTCGACCGAGGCGCCATCCCGCGAGCGCCAGCGGATCGTCTCGACCTGCCCGAGGAGAAGCTGGCTGGCCTGCGGATTGAGTTCGGTCAGGAAGATCGGCACCATAATCCGCGCGTTGAGGTAGGCGATCTCCGTCGAGAGTCTCGGGTTTTCGTGGAGAAAAGCGATCGCGAGCCCATCCGGAGAGACGGAGAAGTCGCTGTTGACCCCATCGGTCCGAGTCAGAATCATCGCTTTTCGGTCCGTGAGCAGGACGGAATAGAGGTGTTCGTGAACTCCCTGTCCGGCTTGAAAGATGATTCGCTGGCTGTCGAAGACCCATTGGTGGCGACGAATGTAGCCATCGAACTGCACTGGAAGGAGGAGGGGAGCATTTCGCTCCCCCATCGGGCGGGGATCGGTGGCCGGGTCGGCTGGAACGAGGTGGAGCCGATCCGGCCCGGTCTCTGGGTCGCCGTCGGCACGGGCCAGATAGCTGATCCAGCGCCCGTCGGGCGAGAAACGTGGGTCGCGTTCAGCCCCGCGCCCCTCGGTGAGCGGCGACAGCTGCCCGATCTCGCGCGCGACCCGAGGCGGCCCTTCTGGCCCAATCGCCGGGAGAAGGTAGACCTCGGTCGCCGCCGTCTCGAGGAGGAGGCTGCCTGGGCGCGCCGTGCAGACAACGCGGGCCTCGTCGGGTGACCATTGGAAGGAGGTGACGTGGTGTCTGCCGCGGGTGAGAGCGACGGTCTCGCCTGTCGCCAGGACGAGGATCCAGAGCTGATGCGGGCGCTCGCCCTCGCCAATGACGACCGGCGGCGCGTTGGGTGGCCGCGTCGTCGGCTCCTCGACAGGTGCCGGGGCCAGGAAGGCGAGATAGCGGCCACTTGGGGACCATTCAAACTGTTCGATGGGCATCGGGTGGCGGGTCAACGCCACCGGCTCTCCACCCACCTGGGTCGGAAGAAGAAAGATCTGTCGGCTCCCCGGGGTCTCCCGATCGGAGAGAAACGCGACCCTTCGACCATCCGGTGACCAGCGCGGATGTTCATCCCGCCCGGGATGGGACGTCAAGCGCACCTGCTCCCGAGCGTCATTGACCATCCACAGATCGGCCTGAAACCGATCCGGCTGGGGCTCCCAGTGGCGGCGGACAAAGATCACACGGCGACCATCGGCCGCCAATTGCAGATCGGCTGCCCGGTGAAGCGCGAGGACTCCCTCCGGTGTCAAGGGCTGACGGGGTTGAGCCCACCCAGATCCCCCGAGCAGGAGAACGCCCAGCGCACCCGAGAGCGCGAAACGCTTCCCCCACTTGCCCTGGCCTGCCCAGACCCGCCGATCTTCACTTGCTTCGTTTTGTCGCACCTTCTCCTCCGTGCCACTCCGATGTCCGATCAGGTGGCTGGATACTCTCCCCAGAACTGTTTCGCGGACCAACGCTCCCCGCGCGCGCTCTCTCGAATGGCAGGCCGGTAAGCCGCAAGCCTCTTCTTATAGATCATCAACTCCCTCTCAAACAACAGATTCTCTCTCTCGCGGGTCAATCGCCACCTTGAAAGCGCGGCAGGCAAGGGCTATGATGCGACCCGTCTCCGGGAGCTGGCATAAAAGAAGAACGGAAGAGGAAAGATCCTCGGAATCGGGAACCAGGCGGAGAGTCCCTCGTCCGAGCGTCTTCGCCTGCATCCAGTATCTCAATAACGCAATAACCCAAAAACCAAAAATAACAAAAAACAAAAATATAAAGAGGATGTGGAGGAGTATGCGACGAAGGAGCTACCAAGGGTTGATCGCGAGGCTATTCCTGGCAGTCGTGATGCTGCCGATGCTGGGAGCCGCGGCGGAGCGGCGCATGACGGTGGAGGAGAGTCTGGCGCTGCGTCAGATCGGATCGATCGCCCTCTCACCCGATGGGACCCGCATTGTCTACACGATCTCCGATTGGGACCGGGCGGGGAATCGACGGGTCTCCCACCTCCACATCGTCTCGATCGAGACCAGCCGATCCTTCCAGCTGACCAACGGCGAGAAGGGCGAGAGCGCTCCGCAATGGTCTCCGGACGGAAGCCGGATCGGATTTCTCGCGGACAGGGGCAAGGGGGCCCAGGTCTGGGCGATTCCGGCGGACGGCGGAGAAGCGCTGCAACTCACCTCGGAAGAGTCCCCGGTGCAAGGGTTCCAGTGGGCGCCCGACAGTCAGTCGATCGTCTTTCTGGTCCGTGATCACGCCACCGATCCCAAGGAGAAAGAAGCGATCGAGAAGCGCCGCCGTGAGCGCTTCGACACGATCGTCGTCGATGCGGATCTGCGCTATACCCATCTCTGGAGACTGGAACTCCGCGACCGGACCCGGAGACGACTGACCACCGGCAACTTCTCTGTCCAGAGCGCCGCCTGGGCTCCTGATGGAAAGTCGATCGTCTACGCCGCCTCTCCAGCGGGAGCGCAGGAGAGCGTCTTCACCGATATTTCAGACGACCGGAACAGCGACCTCTTTCTGATCCCTTCCAGCGGAGGCGCGGCCCGGCAACTGACGACCAACCCTGGGCCAGACAGCAATCCCCTCTGGTCGCCCGATGGGCAATGGATCGCCTACACCAGCAATCCGACCGGCTGGATCGGCAAGACGGACCTCCTCCTCATCCGGGCAGGTGGCGGAGATCCCCGGAACCTGACGGCCCAAACGATCGAGTCGGTAGGGCCCTCTTTCGCCTGGGAGACGGCCAATCGGCTGCTCTTCAGCAGCGCCGTCGGCGTTCACACCCACCTCTTCACCGTCTCTCTCGACGCGGAAGGGGTGATCGCCCGCCAGCAGGGCCCCGCGCACTATGCCCAATTCGACGTCGCCCGGAGTGGGCAGCTGCTCGCCTACCTCAAAACCAACAGTCGCACAGAACCCAATCTCTGGGTCGAAGTGGGCAGGGGTGCCGAAGCGCGTCAACTGACCGATCTCAATCCGCAACTGCGCGAGATGACCCTCGCGGAAACCGAACGGGTCTCCTGGAGCGGCCCCGACAACTTTACGATCGAGGGGTTGCTGATGCGACCAGTCGGGTATCAGATTGGACAGCGTGTGCCGCTGATCCTGATGATCCACGGGGGCCCCTACGGCCGCTTCATCGATCTCTTTCAGGAGCGCGCCCAGATCTTCGCCGCTCAGGGCTACGCCGTTCTCTCGCCCAATCCACGGGGATCGACGGGCTATGGGACCCGCTTTATGGAGGCCAACCTCGCCGATTGGGGCGGCAAAGACTTCGCCGATCTCATGGCGGGGGTCGACGCCATGATCGCACGGGGTGTTGCAGACCCTGAGAAGTTGGTGGTGATGGGGGGCAGCTACGGCGGCTTCATGACCTTCTGGACGATTACCCAGACGGCCCGCTTCAAGGCGGCGATTGGGCACGCCGCGATCAGCGACTGGTACAGTTTCCACGGACAGAGCGACATTCCGGGACTGATGGAGGTTGGCTTCCGCGGGACCCCGTGGGACGTCCCCGAGAACTACCGCCGCTGGTCTCCTATGACCCACGTCGCCAAGGCGCGAACCCCGATCATGATCACCCACGGTGAACGAGACTACCGCGTCAACATCCAACAAGGGGAGCAGTACTACCGCTCGCTCCGCAAGCGTGGGGTCGAGACCGTCTTCCTTCGCTACCCCCGGGAAGGGCACGGCATCCAGGAACCCAACCACGTCATCGATCTGGTCGGCCGACAACTCGCCTGGTTCGATCGACACCTCGGAATCAAACGGGAGCCCCCTCCGGCCCCGGCAGAGAGACCAGTGACGCTTCAAAAGGATTGAATCCAACCTCCCTGCGAGGGAGCTCCTTCCGCCGTGAGGCCGGGAGGCTTCCCGAGAGGGACGGGAACCAAGGGAAGATACGGCAAGAAAAGAAAGGATGGGTCCCTGCCCCATGGAATCTGGAACACTTCGACGGGAACTGCTGGCTGAATTTCTCGGCACCTTCGTCCTCTACTCGTTCGGGGCCGGTGTGGTCGCCCAGAACGTGCTGAGTCGCAGCGAGAACGGATCGTACCTCGCCATCAACCTCGCCTGGGGAATGGCGGTGACGATGGGCATCTACGTCGCGGCGGGGGTGACGGGAGCCCACCTCAATCCGGCGGTGACACTGGCGCTGGCGGTCCGCCGTCAGCTTCCCTGGGGCAAAGTCCTCCCCTACTCGCTGGCACAGACCGGCGGCGCCTTTGTCGCGGCGGCGGCGGTCCTCCTCGTCTACCGCGAAGCCTTCACCGCCTTCGATGGCGGGAGTCGCGGAATGGAGACGGCCGGGATCTTCGCGACCTACCCGCAACCCTTCCTCTCGACCGGAGGGGCACTCCTCGATCAAATTTTTGGGACGATGCTGCTGCTGCTCGTCATTTCAGCCATTGGAGACAGCCGCAACAACTCCACCGGCAACCTCGCGCCAATCGCCGTTGGGATGCTGGTGATGGCGATTGGCATGGCTTTCGGGTTCAACGCGGGCTATGCCATCAATCCGGCGCGGGACCTTGGCCCACGGCTCCTCACCGCGGTGGGGGGATGGGGATCTCAGGTCTTCACCGCCAATCAGTACTACTTCTGGGTGCCGATCATCGGTCCGTTGATCGGTGGGCCGCTCGGAGCGATTCTCTACGAGAAGCTCGTCGGGCGCTTCTTTCGCCATTGAAACGTGGGGAGAGAGGGAAAGTCAGCGGGCAGCCGCGAGGCTCACCGGCGGCCGAGCGTCTGATGGATCGTCTCGGTCGCCGTCGAACGGGAGAGCCGAATCGCGGCCTGGACCCGCTGCCCGGTTCGTGAGATCCGCAGGTTATTGAGC
>JBEIJP010000141.1:0-6911 GCA_040380245.1 Acidobacteriota bacterium
ATTACCCCCGGGGTACTCTCGCGAACGCTGTAGGTCTGCCGGGAAGGCAGTTCCACGGCTGAGAGAACCCCGCAGAGATAGGCTCCTGTGTCGACACAGATCACGCTGTCCCTCTGCCACACCTTTTCCGGCTCGCCAAAGAGCATCCCGGTGATGGTGTGGCCAAAGACCACCGTCTTCCCGCGATACTCTTCAAAGAACCGCCGATTGCGGGACCAGAACAACTCAGGATCGTCCGGACCTTCACTCGGATGCCGAAACTGTCCCTGGTCATCTTCCACCAGAGCCGCATGGACATAGATCGCGTGCTCGTCCTCGGCCCAGGTCGGCAGCGTCAACAAAAAATCGAAGTGCTCCTCCGGAATTTTCAACTCTTCATCTTCGTCAAGGTAGCTCTCGAGGGTCTCGATGCCGCCGTTGTAGTACCAGAGTTGCGCGTCCGATCCCTCCGGATCGAGGATCCCGGAGATCATCATGTCTTCGTGATTGCCACGCAGGACCGTCACCCGCTCCGGCGCCGCCCGGCGCAGCTCCAGCGCGAGAGAAATGACTCCAGCGGAGTCCTCTCCGCGGTCAATCAGATCCCCAATCAGGACCAGCCGGTCTTCCGCGGGGCGATAGGACATCTCCGTCAGCAATCGCGTCAAGAGCCGATGCTTGCCGTGGACATCCCCAACTACCAGCGTTCGTTGTGCTTTGTTCCCGTCCTCGCTGCGCACTTCACTCTCCTACCCCAGGGTCCTACTCAACTTCTTCATTATGGCCCAAATGGCTTTGAAAAGAAAAAGTGAAACCGTATCATCTGTTTGGCGGTCTTTTTGCAGCAAGCTCCTACCCATGCGCCTTTCCCGGTTCTGATCGAGAAGGCTGGCCGGGAGCGCTGTACCGAGCTGACGACAACCCGGCGTTCTCCATGTCCACTTCGGTCTTCACCATTGCCAATCTGCTGACCATTCTCCGGTTGATCCTCATCCCGTTCTTCGTGACCAGTATCTTCTACCAGCGGTTCCTGCTGGCCTTGATGATCTTCTTTATGGCGGCGATCACGGATGGCCTGGATGGATTGGTCGCTCGCACATTCAACCAGAAGACCCCGCTCGGCGAGATCCTTGACCCGATGGCGGATAAGCTGCTACTCGTCACCGCTTTTATCGTCCTCTCGCTACCCCGCTTCACGTTGCTCCCGCCCCTTCCATTCTGGCTCACCGCCGCGGTCATCAGTCGCGATGTCTTCATCGTACTGGGAGCTCTCGTCATCAATATCGCCACTGGGTTCAGCCAGTTTCGCCCCTCCGTTCCGGGCAAGATCAACACGCTCGTTCAGGTCGTCACGATCGTCCTCTTCCTGACGGCGAACGTCACCCATCTCCTGGAAGATTGGCTGCCCATTGTCTACCTGCTCGCCCTTGGCATGACCATCTTCTCTGGCCTCCACTACCTGTTCCACGTCAATCACCTCATGCGCGAGGAGAACCAACGGAATGACGAAGCAACCACCGAGCGATCCAGCGACGGAACCGACCCTTCCCGCTGAGGTCAGCCCCACGCCCCGTTCCGCACCGCCAGGTCAGCCCTCCCCGGCCGAGCAGAGTGCTTCGCAGAATCCCCTCCATTCGCAGAATCCCCTACGATGGATGCGCTGGATCCCTGCGACAGTGGTCCTCCTCGTGGTGTCCTGGCTCCTCCTCGTCAGCATCCGGATCATCCTGGTTCCCCTTCTCGCGTCGATCGCGCTCGCCTACCTGCTGACCCCGCTCGTCAACCGGATCGAGCGTCGTGGATCTTCCCGAATGACCGCCGTCATCGCCACCTTCAGCGCCAGCGCGCTGGCCCTCACGCTCCTCCTCCTCTTCGTTCTTCCCGCGATCTGGCATCAAGTGGGCATCTCCTACCGGCAGGGGCGTGACCTTCTCACCGATCGCTCGCGGATCGAGCAGACCCTTCAGCGGATCGAATCCGCCAGTCCCGCTCTTCACCAGCAACTCCGTTCCCAGATTGTGCGCCTCCAGGATCCATCAGAGCACGAGCGCCTCCGTGGCACGGTCCTCGCCTGGACCGAACAGGGGCTCTTTCGTCTTGTCGACCTCACGACTTCTCTTTTGGACCTTCTCCTCATTCCGTTCTTTGTCTTCTACCTCCTCGTCGATGGTCGGACGATGCGAACCCAGCTCGACCAACTCGTCCCTCCCCGCTTTCGACCCACGAGTAACCTTCTTCTCTATCAAATCAACATCGTCCTCTCCACCTATGTCCGAAGCCAGCTTCTGATTGCGCTGGCGATGGGGGTCCTCTATGCCGCCGGATTCTTTCTTCTCCAGGTTCCCCTCGCCGTTACCCTCGGTTTTCTGACGGGGCTGCTCAACTTCGTTCCCTACCTCGGGACGCTGACGGGCCTCGGACTCTCGCTCGCCTTTCTCGCCCTCAATGGCGCGGGCCTTCCCCAGCTACTCGCCCTGCTCCTCGTCTTCGTTCTCGTCCAGTCAATCGAAGGCTACTACCTGACCCCAAAACTTCTCGGCTCTCATCTCGATCTCCACCCCCTCCTTGTTCTCGTTGGCCTGATGATTGGCGGCAACCTCTTTGGACTCCTCGGCGTTATCCTCGCCATCCCTCTTCTCGCCACCGCCCTTGTCCTCCTCCGTTTCCTCCTTGCTTCCTACCGCCAATCCTCCTTCTATCTTCCTCCCTTATCCATTGACTGATAGTTTTCCAAATATGATTGTTGACAGCGCGAGACTCAACTTCTATACTGGCGCTGTTTTGACACGGTGGATTGAGCTTCCGAGCCCTGTTCTCTTTTGAATAACTGGGGGGGGAAGGAAACGTCCCAGGCGGGAGCGAGGTGGAGGCAATTGAGCAACGAGTTGGGAATGGAAACGATCGGGCACGGAGGAGCGGTGAAACGACCGGAAAGAGACCGCCCGACCATCGGTGACGAGTAAAGGGGAGATGAGCAAGATGAGCAAGGTAATCGGAATTGATCTGGGGACGACCAATTCAGTCGTCGCAGTGATGGAAGGAAGTGAACCGGTGGTGATCACCAATTCGGAGGGTGGACGAACCACTCCTTCGGTGGTTGGATTCGCCAAGGATGGAAACCGACTGGTCGGCCAGGTGGCGAAGCGGCAAGCGGTGACCAATCCGGAGAACACGATCTACTCGATCAAGCGGTTCATGGGCCGTCGGTTCGACGAGGTCACGGATGAGATGAAGCAGGTCCCCTACCAGGTGACCGAAGCCTCCAATAAGGATGTTCGCGTCAACATCAACGGGAAAGAGTACTCCCCCCCGGAGATCTCGGCGATGATCCTGCAGAAGTTGAAGCAGGCAGCCGAGGACTATCTGGGACAGAAGGTCGATCGCGCCGTCATCACCGTACCGGCCTACTTCAATGACGCGCAGCGACAGGCGACGAAGGACGCGGGAAAGATCGCGGGGCTCGAGGTCTTGCGTATCGTCAATGAGCCAACCGCGGCCGCCCTTGCCTATGGTCTGGACAAGAAGAAGGACGAAACGATTGCGGTCTTCGATTTTGGCGGAGGAACCTTCGACATCTCGATCCTCGAGGTGGGCGAGGGCGTCGTTGAGGTCAAGTCGACCAACGGGGACACTCATCTCGGCGGCGACGACATCGACGAGCGATTGATCGAATGGATCACCGAGGAGTTCCGCAAGGATCAGGGGATCGACCTCTCCAAGGACAAGATGGCGCTGCAGCGGTTGAAGGAGGCGGCCGAGAAGGCCAAGATCGAGCTCTCCTCGACGATGGAGACCGAGATCAACCTCCCCTTCATCACGGCCGATCAGAGTGGACCGAAGCATCTTGTCCTCAAACTGACGCGGGCCCGTTTCGAGTCGCTGGTGGAAGACCTGCTCCAGCGGACGCTGGAGCCCTGTCGCAACGCGCTCAAGGACGCGGGAGTGACCGCGGCGCAGATCGACGAGGTCGTCCTGGTGGGGGGCTCGACGCGGATCCCGAAGATCCAGCAGATGGTCAAAGACTTCTTCGGGAAAGAGCCCCACAAGGGGGTCAACCCGGATGAGGTGGTGGCGATCGGCGCCGGCGTCCAGGCGGGTGTCCTCTCTGGGGAGGTCAAGGACCTGCTCCTGCTCGATGTTACCCCACTGAGCCTGGGAATTGAGACATTGGGTGGGGTCTTCACCAAATTGATCGAGCGCAATACGACCATCCCAACACGGAAGAGCGAGCACTTTTCGACGGCCACCGACAATCAGACTTCGGTCGAGGTTCACGTACTCCAGGGAGAGCGCGCCCTGGCCGGTGACAATCGGACCCTGGGCAAATTCCACCTCGTCGGCATTCCTCCTGCGCCTCGTGGGATTCCCCAGATCGAGGTGACGTTCGACATCGACGCCAATGGCATCGTCAATGTCTCCGCCCGCGACACGGGAACCGGCCGCGAGCAGAAGATTACGATCACCTCCTCCTCCGGCTTGTCGAAGGATGAGATCGACCGGATGACGCGCGACGCCGACTCCCACGCCGAAGAGGATCAACAAAGGCGACAAGCCATAGAGAACAAGAACCGCCTCGACTCGATGATCTACCAGACGGAGAAGACCATCACCGACAATCGGGAGAAGATCCCCGTCGGACTGATCTCCGATGCCGAATCCGCGATCACGGAGGCCCGCAAGGTGGTCGAAGCCAGCCAGAGTGAGCAGTATGCTGCCCAACTCGAAAATCTCAACCGAGTTTCGCATCGGATCGCGGAGTCCCTCTACCAGCAGCAAGCGAGCGGGGATGCCACGCCCAATGCGCCCAATCCGGAGGCCGGAGCGGCCGGGGCGAGCGCGGGTTCTTCGGCGGCTCCCGGAAGCGATGACGTCATCGACGCGGAATATATCGATGTCGATGAGAAGAAGTAACGAGAGAAGGAGGGAGGGGAAGTTTCCCTCCCTCCCTGAGGAGCGTCGGGATGCGAAGAACCCATCACTTACTGCACGACCTGGCCACGATCGAGCAGCAGCTCACCCAGCTTGTTCGGGGACAGAGCTTGCTGCCGTCCCCCCCAGCGCAGGGAGCGAGCTGGGCTCCTCCCGTCGACATCTATGAGACAGCGGAGGCGTTCGTTCTGACGGCCGAATTGCCCGGGGTGGCCAGTTCCGCAATCGACATCCGGGTCATTGGAGAGACACTGGTGCTCCGGGGGGAGCGGCGCTGGGATCGGGAGTCCCAACGGTCGGCCCGGGAGGAGCATTTTCTTCGTCTCGAAAGCGCTTACGGAAAGTTCGAGCGAAACTTTCGTCTCTCACAAGAGATCGACAGTGGGCAGATCACCGCAGACCTCGATCGGGGCGTGTTGAAGGTCAATCTGCCGAAGCGCTCGCCTCTCCCGCCATCAAGTGGTCGGGAGATCCGGATCCAGGGGGCCGCTTCGCCTCCACCCCCTGCCCCGGATGAGAAGGAGTAGGCCAGGCGGAGCAGCGAAGATCCCCGTCTGGTCGTCCCCCGGCAGGAGAAGGCAAATTCGATGGCCCCACGCGAAGACTACTACCAATCCCTCGGCGTCAACCGTTCCGCTACGGCGGATGAGATCCGCAAGGCCTACCGTCGGCTGGCCCGGAAATATCACCCCGATGTCAACCCGGGCGATCAGTCGGCCGAGGAGAAGTTCAAGCGGCTCTCGGAAGCGTACGATGTCCTCTCCGACGCCAAGAAGCGGGAGGTCTACGATCGCTTCGGTACCTACAGCGACCACCTGCGTGACGCCCCCCCTCACCAATCACGCTCCACCGGCGCCAATCCCTGGTCACAATTCGATTTTGAATGGCCCGGGGACCGATCCAGAGCCAACCCCGGCGGGGGTGCGGCTGGAGCAGCCGGGGCAGGTGGCTTTCGGGACATCCTCAACGACCTCTTCAATCAAGGCAAGACTGGAACGGCCTCACGTCCTGGTCCACAACGCGGGCCCAACCTGGAGGTTCCCCTCTCGATCAGTTTCGAGGAGTCGATCAACGGCCTGACGACCAACCTGCCGATCCGACGAAGCGAGCCCTGCCAGCCCTGTCAGGGTAGCGGAGAGTCGGCTTCTGGCCCCTCGCCCTGCCAGGTGTGCGGGGGGAAGGGGAAGGTCTCGGCGGGCGGGGGATTTCTCCGCCTCGATCAGGACTGCGCCGCCTGTGAGGGCTCCGGCAGGCAAGCCCGCCCCTGCCCAACCTGCAACGGGCAGGGAACCGTCCCGCGGTCCGAGACGGTCAAAGTCCGCATCCCGGCAGGGGTCAACACCGGCTCTCATATTCGAGTTGCCGGCAAGGGGCACGCTGGTCTGCGCGGTGGCTCCCCGGGTGACCTGATCATAGTTCCCAACGTCGCTCCCCATCCCATCTTCACGCGCAAGGGAGACAACATCTACTGCACGATCCCGATTACGCTCCCCGAGGCTGCGCTCGGCGCCAAGATCGAAGTCCCGACTGTCAGCGGGAAGGCGCAGCTGCGCATCCCTCCCGGCACCCAGACCGGGCAGCTCTTCCGCCTGCGGGAGAAAGGCGCCCCCAGTCTGCGCGGGAACACCCGCGGCGATCAGTATGTCGAAGTGAAGATCACCCTGCCGCGCCTGATCGACGAGGATTCAAAAAATCTGTTGCGTGACTTTGCCCGTCGGAACCCGGAAAACCCGCGAGTGGAACTCGGTCTGGAGTAGCCGCCATGACACCCAAAGAGACTCCCCCTGGACGCAAACGAACCAAAGGGTACACGATCAGCGCCGTCGCGGACTACTATGGGGTACACCAGCAGACCCTGCGGATGTATGAACGCGAGGGACTGCTCACCCCATCGCGCTCAGTGGGCAATGTGCGGCTCTATACTGAAGAGGATATCGATCGACTCGAAGTGATTCTGCAACTGACGAGGGAGCTCGGCGTCAATCTCGCCGGTGTCGAGATCA